>NZ_JABWRO010000150.1:0-11924 GCF_014268985.1 Pseudomonas sp. RW10S2
GGTGATCGCGGGACGAGCCCGCTCCCACAGTCAGGACCGCTCTCACGGTCCAGTCCTGTCTTCGTTGCTCTAGCCAATCCACCCACTGGTCTTCATCGCCGAATACACCGCGACCGCCGCAAGCACGAAGAACGCTGCCGCCGCCAGTCGACGGATCAACGCCAGCGGCAGTTTGTCTGCTGCGAAGTTGCCCGCCAGGACCACCGGTACGTTGGCGATCAGCATGCCCAGGGTGGTGCCGATGATGACCATGATCAGGTGCGGATACTGCGCGGCCAGCATCACCGTGGCGACCTGGGTCTTGTCGCCGATCTCCGCCAGGAAGAACGCGATCAAGGTGGTCAGGAACGGGCCGAAGCGGCGTGCATTGCTGGTTTCGTCATCGTCCATCTTGTCCGGGACCAGGGTCCACAAGGCGGTGGCGGTGAAGCTTGCCGCCAGGATCCAGTGCAGCACGCTTTCGGTGAAGAACCCGCTGACCCAGGCCCCCACGGCGCCAGCGGCCGCATGGTTGGCGAGGGTGGCGGCGACGATACCGGCGATGATCGGCCACGGCTTGCGAAAGCGCGCCGCGAGAATGAGCGCGAGCAATTGCGTCTTGTCGCCGATTTCAGCGAGCGCAACGATGGCGGTGGGAACGAGCAGGGATTCGAGCATCAGGCTTCCTACGGGGGCGGGTCGACACGGCTATGACACGTACAGCCTCCCCGCCCCGGGTAAGGTGTGCGTGTCATAGGTCTTGTCAAACCCCGGGCTCATCTGTGTGAGCCGTGAGGTCGCACGCGCCATGGCCTGTGGGCCAAGTGTGTTGACGCGTACCGGGCAAGCAGAGGGTGCTTGCGGGAGACTACTCCCCTAGGACGGAGCGGATTCTGCCTAGCCGAATCGGTTTGGGCAAGCGTTAATTTTTTAACCGCGTGTTGCCCGATAGATTCGGAAGCCATCCCCTTCGGCGCGGATTTCGCAGTTGCCCAAGGCCTCCTGGAGCAGCGGCTGATAGCGCAGGAAGCTATTCGCTACCAGGCGTATTTCCCCGCCTTTTTGCAGAATTTGTCTGCTTTTTCGCAGCAGATTTTCTGCTGCCTGATAGTCGGTGTGGACCCCGGTATGGAAGGGTGGATTGCTCAGGATCACGGTCAGATTATCCGGTGCTGCGTCAATGCCATCACCGCTGATCACCTCACCTTGCAGACCGTTGGCAGCCAGGGTCAGTCGACTGGCTGCCACGGCAAAGGCATCGACATCGAGCAGGGTGACACTGCTTTGCGGATAACGTCGCTTGATGGTCGCACCGAGCACACCTGCACCACAGCCGAAGTCCAGCACATGGCCGATCGGCAGTTGTTCGAGATGCTGCAGCAGCAGCGCGGTGCCGCGATCCAGGCGACCGTGGCTGAACACGCCCGGCAGGCTGACCACCTGCAGCGGGCCGTCCTCGAGTGGTAGCTCGAAGCGTTCGGCCAGGCTCTCCAGGGGCGTGGCCTTGGGCGCATTGACCACGGTCACCTGCCACAGTTGGCAGTGGCGGGCGCTGTCGAGCTTGCGCGGTTTGCCGAAGGCCTGCAATTGCTTGGCCGCGCCCTCGATTCCGCCACGTTTCTCGCCGACCAGGTACAGCTCGCGTCCGCCCAGGCGCGAGGCCAGCGCATTGAGCAGGTAGGCAGCGAGGTCACGGGATTTGGGCAGGAACAGGACCGCCGCGTCGAACGGAACTTGCGGGGCCTCGACGCCGTAGTGGCTGCGGCCCGTGAAACGCTGCTCCAGCAGCGCCTGATCGCCGGCGTGCCAGGTCCAGGCCTGCGCGTGCGGCAGTAGCCCGAGCAGGCCATCGGCGGCGGCACCGGCGATCAGCAGCGGGCCCTGGAACAGGTCCGCTTGGCGGAGCAACACTTCACTGCGCGGGTCCATCGGCGGACGCCTCCTGAAAAAAGCGCGAAGTGTATCACCTGGCGTATCGGGGCGCGGCGCCGACGCTGCAGGAGCGACTGTCTTGTTCAAAATCTCAAGGCCAGCCCAATCTCTGTAGGAGCGGGCTTGCCCGCGAACACGGGCGTAGCCCGTGCCAGGCAGCGCGGTGTCTTTTTCGCGGGCAAGTCGGGGCGCCGAACCGCCTCTCCTACAGGTGCCGCACCGGCGCTGAGGACCGTGCACGGCTTGGCAGGAGCGACCGAGCGGGTTTGCGCTTCAGCCCACCACCCGGCGTGGCTGGCCAGCGAAGTACGCCTGGGCGTTTTCGGCCAGTTGCCCGACGATGCGCTGGCGCGACTCCACCGCACCCCAGGCGCTGTGCGGGGTGATGATCAGGCGCGGGATGTCTGCGTGCAGCAATGGATTGCCATTGACTGGCGGCTCGACGCTCAGCACATCGGTGGCTGCGCCGCCCAGGTGGCCGCTGCGCAGGGCATCGGCCAGCGCCTGCTCATCGATCAGGCCTCCGCGAGCGGTGTTCACCACCAGCGCACCCGGCTTGAGCAAGGCCAGTTCACGGGCGCCGATCATGTGGCGGGTCTGCTCGTTCAACGGGCAGTGCAGGGTCAGGGCGTCGACCTGTGGCAAGAGGTCGTCCAGCGCCAGGCGCTCGGCGCGTGCCGGTCGCCCAGGGATCTGCCCGCTCAGCACACGCATGCCGAATGCCTCGGCCAGGCGCGCCACTGCGCCGCCCAGCTCGCCGTGCCCCAGCAGGCCCAGGGTCTTGCCTTCCAGCTCGACGATGGGGAAGTCCAATAAGCAGAACTGGCTGGCCTTGGCCCATGCACCGTCCTTGACTGCCTGCTGGTAGTCGCACAGCCGGGTGGCCAGGGCCAGCAGCAGCGCCAGGGTGTGCTGCGCCACCGAAGGTGTGCCGTAGCCCTGGCAGTTGCACACGGTGATGCCCTGGGCACGGGCTGCGGCAAGGTCGACGTTGTTTGTGCCGGTGGCGGCTACCAGGATCAGTTTCACTTGTGGATTGGCCGCGAGCGCCGCAGCATCGAGCATCACCTTGTTGCTGATCACCACGCTGGCGCCTTGCAGACGTTCGCTGACCTGTTCCGGAGCGCTGGCGGCATGCAGTTGCAGGCTGTCGAACTGCTGTTCGAGCGCAGAAAGGTCGAGATCTCCCAGGTCAAGGGAGTGATGATCGAGAAAAACTGCATGACGCGACATTGGCGGCTCCGTCGGCAAAGGCCAGAGGTGGGGAGCGCATCGGCTCCGGATTCTGCGGCGCTGTAACGCCCTGTTCGCACATTGCCACTCATACTTTGCGACGCCAAATCATTCCTTCGGCTGATTTGACTGCCGCGTCACCGATCTACAGTAAATCCTTGAATATCCGGCACGCTTTTCAGAAAAGGGATACCCATGCTGCAGACCCGCCTCCTCAAGCCCGCCGACGGCGCCTACACCTACCCGCTGCTGATCAAACGCCTGCTGATGTCTGGCAGCCGCTACGAAAAGACCCGCGAAATCGTCTACCGCGACAAGGTGCGGCTCTCCTATCCCGAACTCGGCGAGCGCATCGCCAGGCTGGCCAACGTGCTCACCGAAGCCGGGGTCAAGGCCGGCGACACGGTGGCGGTGATGGATTGGGACAGCCACCGCTATCTGGAGTGCATGTTCGCCATCCCGATGATCGGTGCGGTGGTGCACACCATCAACGTGCGCCTGTCGCCCGAGCAGATCCTCTACACCATGAACCACGCCGAAGACCGCTTCGTGCTGGTCAACAGCGATTTCGTCGGCCTCTACCAGGCCATCGCCGGGCAACTGACCACGGTCGACAAGACCGTGCTGATCACCGATGGCCCGGACCAGACCGCCGAGCTGCCGAACCTGGTCGGCGAGTACGAGCAACTGCTCGCCGCCGCCAGCCCGCACTACGATTTCCCCGATTTCGACGAGAATTCGGTGGCCACCACCTTCTACACCACCGGTACCACCGGCAACCCCAAGGGCGTGTACTTCACCCACCGCCAACTGGTGCTGCACACCCTGGCCGAAACGTCGGTGCTCGGCAGCCTCGACAGCGTGCGCCTGCTCAGCACCAACGACGTCTACATGCCGATCACGCCGATGTTCCACGTGCATGCCTGGGGCATCCCCTACGCAGCGACTATGATGGGCATCAAGCAGGTGTATCCGGGGCGCTACGAGCCGGACATGCTGATCAAGCTGTGGCGCGAAGAGAAGGTCACCTTCTCCCATTGCGTGCCGACCATCCTGCAGATGCTGCTCAACTGCCCGTCCGCCAAGGGCCAGGACTTCGGCGGCTGGAAGGTGATCATCGGCGGCAGCGCACTCAACCGGGCACTGTATGAGGCTGCCCTGGCGCGGGGCATCCAGCTCACTGCGGCCTATGGCATGTCGGAAACCTGCCCGCTGATCTCTTGCGCGCACCTGAACGAAGAACTGCTGGCCGGTGGTGAAGACGAGCGTGTCAGCTACCGCATCAAGGCCGGTGTGCCGGTGCCCCTGGTGGAGGCGGCCATCGTCGACGAGCACGGCAACTTCCTGCCCGCCGACGGCGAGGCCCAGGGCGAGTTGGTGCTGCGCGCACCCTGGCTGACCATGGGCTACTTCAACGAACCGGAAAAGAGCAACGAGCTGTGGGCCGGAGGCTGGCTGCATACCGGCGATGTCGCCACCCTCGACGGCATGGGCTACATCGACATCCGCGACCGCATCAAGGATGTGATCAAGACCGGTGGCGAGTGGATCTCGTCCCTTGATCTTGAAGACCTGATCAGCCGTCACGGGGCGGTGCGCGAGGTGGCGGTGGTCGGCGTGCCCGATCCGCAGTGGGGCGAGCGGCCGTTCGCGCTGCTGGTGGTGCACGAAGGCCAGCAGCTGGATGCCAAGTTGCTCAAGGAGCATCTCAAGCCGTTCGTCGAGTTGGGGCACATCAACAAGTGGGCGATTCCGAGCCAGATCGCCGTTGTTACTGAAATTCCCAAGACCAGCGTGGGCAAGCTCGACAAGAAGCGTATCCGCGTGGACGTCACCCAGTGGCAGGCCAGTAACAGTACCTTCCTCTCAACCCTGTAACACCTGCCCGGGTCACGTCTGTTCTGGCGTGACCCGCGTGTTAGAGGTATCGCGCCTTGTCAAACGGCGAAATTGAGCCATGCTTCTGCACTGCCAGCGATCGAAGTGGCCATTTGCGATGCCTCTACTTGCGAGACGCAAATCACACTTTAGAGGGATCAAGTGCGAGTGGCCGCTGGCTATAGTCGGGTCAGGGGATTTTCAGGAATGGGGGAGGGCGCACGCGCATGCCGTGCTGCCTCTGGCAGGAGCCTGCTCGCAGCGCTCGGGGCCGTTTCTGAAAGGACTCACTGCCATAACAAAAAAGTACATGGAGTAGCGTCGATGACATCTGCAAACCCGTTCTGGCGCCGGGCCAAGCTGCCCTTGGCCGTCAGCCTCGCTTCCACGCTCGCAAGTCCCGCATTCGGTGTGAGTTTCAACATCGGGGAAATCGAAGGTCAGTTCGACTCATCGCTCTCCATCGGGGCCAGCTGGTCGACTGCCAATCCAAACAAGAACCTGATCGGCGTCAACAACGGCGGCAAGGGCCTGTCCCAGACCTCCGACGATGGCCACCTCAACTTCAAGAAAGGCGAGACCTTCTCCAAGATCTTCAAGGGCATCCACGATCTCGAGCTCAAGTACGGCGACACCGGCGTCTTCGTCCGTGGCAAGTACTGGTACGACTTCGAGCTCAAGGACGAGGGCCGCGAGTTCAAGGATATCAGCGACTCCGGGCGCAAGTCGGGGGCCAAGTCCTCGGGTGCACAACTGCTCGACGCGTTCATCTACCACAACTACGCCATCGCCGACATGCCCGGCTCGGTGCGCTTCGGCAAGCAGGTGGTGAGCTGGGGTGAAAGTACCTTCATCGGTGGCGGTATCAACTCGATCAACCCGATCGACGTCGCAGCCTTCCGCCGTCCTGGCGCCGAGATCAAGGAAGGCCTGATCCCGGTCAACATGTTCTACATCTCCCAGAGCCTGACCGACAACCTGTCGGCCGAAGCCTTCTACCAGCTCGAATGGGACCAGACCGTCACCGACAACTGCGGGACCTTCTTCTCCCAGCCGGACATCATCTCCGACGGTTGCACCGACAACCTGCGCGTGCTCAACAGCAGCCGCGCGGTGCCGGGCGCAGCGCAGCAGTTCCTCGCCACCCGTGGCGTGAACATCAACGAAGAAGGCGTGATGGTGCGCCGTGGCCCGGACCGCGACGCGCGTGACAGCGGCCAGTTCGGCGTAGCCCTGCGCTACATGTTCGAGCCGCTAGACACCGAGTTCGGTGCCTACTTCATGAACTACCACAGCCGTGCGCCGATCTTCAGCGCCACCGGCGCCTCGCCTGCGGTCTTCGCCGGCATTCCGTCGCTGCCGGCCAACCTGCGTCCGCTGGCGCCGCTGATCGTCGCGGGCAACTCGCAGTACTTCGTCGAGTACCCTGAAGACATCCGCCTCTACGGCCTGAGCTTCTCCACCACCCTGCCCACCGGCACGGCGTGGAGCGGTGAAATCAGTTACCGTCCCAACGCGCCTGTGCAGCTGAACACCACCGACATCCTGTTCGCCGGTGTCCGTCCGCTGGGCGGCGCCCTGGCCAACGCCTCGCTGCTCAGTGGTACTCCGGGCCAGGACCTGCACGGCTATCGCCGCAAGGAAATCACCCAGTTCCAGACCACCCTGACGCACTTCTTCGACCAGGTGATGGGCGCCAGCCGCATGACCGTGGTGGGCGAGCTGGGCGTCACCCACGTGGGCGGCCTGGAGAGCGCGCACGACACCCGTTATGGCCGCGACCCGGTGTTCGGCCCAGGCCCGCTGCCGGCCACCGGCGGCGCCAACACCTGCCAGGCACTCAACGCCAGCACCATCGCCGGTGCCGGGGCTGGGGCGTCGACCACCAACCTCAACCGCAAGTGCGAGAACGACGGCTACACCACCAGCACTTCCTGGGGCTACCGCGCCCGGGTGATCTGGGACTACAACGACGTCTTCGCCGGGGTCAACCTCAAGCCCAACGTGGCCTGGTCCCACGACGTGTCCGGCTACTCGCCGGGCCCTGGCGGCAACTTCGAGGAAGGCCGCAAGGCGATCAGCCTGGGCCTGGACGCCGAGTACCAGAACACCTACACGGCGAGTCTGTCGTACACCAACTTCTTCGATGGCAAGTACAGCACCGTGGATGACCGCGACTTCGTCGCCCTCAGCTTCGGCGTGAACTTCTAAGAACTCTGATCCAGGACGACAACGATGAAGATGACCACAAGTCTGCTGAAAGCCGGTGTGCTGGGCATGTCCCTGCTGGCGACCAGCGTCATGGCTGCGGTTTCCGCCGATGAGGCGGCCAAGCTCGGTACCACGCTCACGCCGATGGGCGCAGAGAAGGCCGGCAACGCCGATGGCTCGATCGGCCCGTGGGAGCCGCTGTCCAAGACTGCCGGCAGTGTCGATGCCAGGGGCTTCCTGTCCGACCCGTACGGCAGCGAAAAGCCACTGTTCACCATCACCGCCGCGAACGCCGACCAGTACAAGGACAAACTGGCTCCCGGCCAACTGGCGATGCTCAAGCGCTATCCGGACACCTACAAGCTGCCGGTGTACAAGACCCACCGCGGCGCCACAGTGCCGGATGCCGTGTACGCCGACATCAAGACCAACGCCACCCAGACCACCCTGGTCGAAGGCGGCAACGGCCTGAACAACTTCCGCGGCGCGATCCCGTTCCCGATTCCCAAGAGCGGGGTCGAGGTGATCTGGAACCACATCACCCGTTATCGCGGCGGTAGCGTGTCGCGCCTGGTGACCCAGGCTACGCCGCAGCAGAACGGCTCCTACAGCCTGGTGTACTTCAGCGACCAGTTCGTGTTCCGCGACAAGATGAAGGACTACGACCCGAACAACCCGGGCAACGTGCTGTTCTACTTCAAGCAGGAAGTGACTGCGCCAGCGCGCCTGGCTGGTACCGTGCTGCTGGTGCACGAGACCCTCGACCAGGTCAAGGAACCGCGCAAGGCGTGGATCTACAATGCCGGCCAGCGTCGTGTGCGCCAGGCGCCGCAGGTCTCCTACGACGGCCCGGGTACCGCCGCCGACGGCCTGCGTACCTCCGACAACCTGGACATGTACAACGGCGCACCCGACCGCTACGACTGGAAGCTCGAAGGCAAGAAGGAGATGTACATCGCCTCCAACGCCTACAAGCTCGACGATCCGAAGCTCAAGTACGCCGACATCATCAAGGCCGGCCACATCAACCAGGACCTCGCCCGCTACGAGCTGCGCCGTGTGTGGCATGTGGTCGCAACCCTGAAGCCAGGCCAGCGCCATATCTATGCCAAGCGTGACTTCTACATCGACGAAGATACCTGGCAGGCCGCGGTGATCGACCAGTACGACGGGCGCAACCAGCTGTGGCGCGTGTCCGAGGCGCATGCCCAGCCGTACTACAACAACCAGGTCCCGTGGTACACCCTCGAAGCCATCTACGACCTGCAGTCGGGCCGTTACCTGGCACTGGGCATGAAGAACGAGGAGAAACAATCCTACGACTTCGGCTTCAAGGCCAGCAAGGCTGACTTCCAGCCTGCGGCCCTGCGTCAGAGTGGCGTGCGTTAAGCGTTCAAAAACCAACTCCGTGTAATCTCCCAGAACGCCCCGGCTTGCCGGGGCGTTTCTGTTTCTGTCGGTTCACCAGGCTGACCCCGGTCAACCCCGCTAAGCTTGAATCTTCCAGAATCAGCCTTATCTATTGGTCATCTCAGGCAGGTTCTTCATTACAGGTGCTGTCCATCGCTCCGCCTGCCCTTTAAAGGAAGGTATCCCCATGCGAATAGACCGACTGACAAGCAAGCTGCAACTGGCATTATCCGATTCCCAATCCCTGGCCGTTGGCATGGACCATCCGGCCATTGAACCCGTGCATCTGCTGCAGGCCCTGATCGAGCAGCAGGGTGGCTCGATCAAGCCGCTGCTTATGCAGGTAGGCTTCGACATCACCAGTCTGCGCAAGGCGCTGACCAAAGAGCTCGACCAGCTGCCGAAAATCCAGAACCCCACGGGCGACGTGAACATGTCCCAGGACTTGGCGCGCCTGCTCAACCAGGCTGACCGCCTGGCCCAGCAGAAGGGCGACCAGTTCATTTCCAGCGAACTGGTGCTGCTCGCCGCCATGGATGAGAACAGCAAGGTCGGCAAGCTGCTGCTCGGCCAGGGCGTGAGCAAGAAGGCCCTGGAAAACGCCATCAACAACCTGCGCGGTGGCGAGGCGGTCAATGATGCCAACGCCGAGGAGTCGCGCCAGGCGCTGGACAAGTACACCGTCGACCTGACCAAGCGTGCCGAAGAAGGCAAGCTCGACCCGGTGATCGGCCGTGACGACGAAATTCGCCGTACCGTGCAGGTGCTGCAGCGCCGCACCAAGAACAACCCCGTGCTGATTGGCGAGCCCGGCGTCGGCAAGACTGCCATCGCCGAAGGCCTGGCCCAGCGCATCATCAATGGCGAAGTGCCCGATGGTCTCAAGGGCAAGCGCCTGCTCGCCCTGGACATGGGCGCGTTGATTGCTGGCGCCAAGTATCGCGGTGAGTTCGAAGAGCGCCTCAAAGGCCTGCTCAACGAGCTGTCCAAGCAGGAAGGCCAGATCATCCTGTTCATCGACGAACTGCACACCATGGTCGGCGCCGGCAAGGGCGAGGGCGCGATGGACGCCGGCAACATGCTCAAGCCGGCCCTGGCCCGCGGTGAGTTGCACTGCGTTGGCGCCACCACGCTCAACGAGTACCGCCAGTTCATCGAGAAGGACGCAGCGCTGGAGCGACGCTTCCAGAAAGTGCTGGTCGAGGAGCCGAGCGAGGAAGACACCATTGCCATCCTGCGTGGCCTTAAGGAGCGCTACGAAGTGCACCACAAGGTGGCCATCACCGACGGTGCGATCATCGCTGCGGCCAAGCTCAGCCACCGCTACATCACCGACCGCCAGCTGCCGGACAAGGCCATCGACCTGATCGACGAAGCCGCCAGCCGCATCCGCATGGAGATCGACTCCAAGCCAGAGGTGCTCGACCGTCTTGATCGTCGTCTGATCCAGTTGAAAGTGGAGTCCCAGGCCCTGAAGAAGGAAGAGGACGAAGCGGCCAAGAAGCGCCTAGAAAAACTCACCGAGGAAATCGAGCGCCTTGAGCGCGAATATTCCGACCTCGAAGAAATCTGGGCGTCGGAAAAGGCCGAGGTACAGGGCTCGGCGCAGATCCAGCAAAAGATCGAGCAAGCCCGCCAGGAGCTGGAAGCCGCCCGCCGCAAGGGTGACCTGAGCCGCATGGCCGAGTTGCAGTACGGGGTGATCCCCGACCTGGAGCGCAGCCTGCAGATGGTCGATCAGCACGGCAAGACCGAGAACCAGCTGCTGCGCAACAAGGTCACCGAGGAAGAGATCGCCGAGGTCGTCTCCAAGTGGACGGGCATCCCGGTGTCGAAGATGCTCGAAGGCGAGCGCGAGAAGCTGCTTAAGATGGAAGGCCTGCTGCACGAGCGGGTGATCGGTCAGGACGAGGCGGTCACTGCCGTGGCCAACGCCGTGCGCCGGTCGCGTGCCGGGTTGTCCGACCCGAATCGCCCGAGCGGCTCGTTCCTGTTCCTCGGCCCGACTGGCGTCGGCAAGACCGAGCTGTGCAAGGCGCTCGCCGAATTCCTCTTCGACACCGAGGAGGCCATGGTGCGCATCGACATGTCCGAGTTCATGGAGAAGCACTCTGTCGCTCGCCTGATCGGTGCACCACCAGGCTATGTGGGTTATGAGGAGGGCGGCTACCTGACCGAGGCAGTGCGTCGCAAACCTTACTCGGTGGTGTTGCTCGACGAGGTGGAGAAGGCGCACCCGGATGTGTTCAACGTGCTCCTGCAGGTGCTGGAGGATGGCCGCCTGACCGACAGTCACGGGCGTACCGTTGATTTCCGCAACACGGTCATCGTCATGACCTCCAACCTGGGCTCGGCGCAGATTCAGGAACTGGTCGGCGACCGTGAGGCGCAACGTGCGGCGGTGATGGATGCGGTGGGTGCGCACTTCCGTCCGGAGTTCATCAACCGGATCGACGAAGTGGTGGTGTTCGAGCCGCTGGGCCGCGAGCAGATCGCCGGTATCACCGAGATCCAACTGGGCCGCCTGCGCGGTCGTCTGGCTGAGCGCGAGCTGTCGCTGAGCCTGAGCCCGGAAGCCCTCGACAAGCTGATTGCCGTTGGCTACGACCCGGTGTATGGCGCACGGCCGCTCAAGCGTGCGATCCAGCGCTGGATCGAGAACCCGCTGGCGCAACTGATCCTCGGTGGCCAGTTCGTGCCAGGTGCGGCGATCACGGCGAAGGTGGAAGGCGACGAGATCGTCTTTGCCTGACGGTGTTGCCATCGCGGGCTTGCCCCGCGATGGCACCTGCGCAAACCCCGCAAACCCCTGATTTTTCGGTGCGGGATCTAACTCGCTGAAAATTTTGAAAAAAATGCTTGCACAAAAAAACGAGTGCCCCTAATATTCGCACCGCTGTCAGGCACTACGCAGATCACCGGCGGTAAAGATGATCTGAAAACAACTTACAAATCAGTAAGTTGGGTAAAAAAAAGTGGTTGACAAGCAAAACGAAGAATGTAGAATAGCCGGCCTCAGCAGCGACAACGCTGAAGAGATCGAAGCTAACACAAACTTCGAAGCTGTAAGAGTTGTACGAAGTTCAGTTCCGCGATAGCTCAGTCGGTAGAGCAAATGACTGTTAATCATTGGGTCCCTGGTTCGAGTCCAGGTCGCGGAGCCAATTTCGGGGTGTAGCGCAGTCCGGTAGCGCGCCTGCTTTGGGAGCAGGATGTCAGGAGTTCGAATCCCCTCACCCCGACCATTTTCAGGGTCGTTAGCTCAGTTGGTAGAGCAGTTG
>NZ_JABWRO010000151.1:0-11890 GCF_014268985.1 Pseudomonas sp. RW10S2
AAACCCGGCCAAGGCCGGGTTTTTTGTGGGTCGCAAGAAGATTACTTCTTGGAACGGCCCTTGAAGCTGTTGTCGCGAGTGTCGATGTCGATCCACTCGTCGATCTGGATGAAGTCAGCTACCGAAATCTCGGTACCGTTCTTCAGCTTGGCAGGCTTCATGACCTTGCCCGAGGTATCGCCGCGAGCAGCGTTCTCGGTGTAGACAACCTGACGGCTGATGGTGGTCGGCAGTTCAACCGATACCAGGCGGCCTTCGAAGAAGACGGCTTCGCAGACATCTTCCATGCCTTCTTCGATGTACGGCAGAACGGCGTCGATGTCTTCGGCGTTCAGCTCGTACATGGTGTAGTCGGTGGTGTCCATGAAGGTGTACGAGTCACCGCTGATGAACGACAGGGTCGCTTCTTTGCGATCCAGGATCACGTCGTCCAGCTTGTCGTCCGCACCGTAGACGGTTTCGGTCTTGTAGCCGGTCAGCAGGTTCTTCAGCTTGGTCTTCATGATCGCGCTGTTACGGCCCGACTTGGTGAATTCCGCTTTCTGGACCAGCCACGGGTCGTTGTCGATCCGCAGTACGGTACCGGGTTTCAGCTCTTTACCAGTTTTCATTACGAAGTATCCGAATCTGGATGGATTTATAAAAATCGAGGCCGCATATCATATCCAATTTCGGTAAAACTGTACCAGCGCTGTGGCAAGGTCCGGCCGAGTGGCCTGTTCCAGACACCATTGCCGGGCGTGCGTCTGCAGTTGCGGCCAGTGTTTCAGCACCCCGCGCCAGGCCTCGCCCATGTCACGATCCATGTTCCAGGCACGCCACAACGCCACCAGCGCATCTGCGGCATCGTCCGACAGCCCCTGTCGATAGATCTTGAGAAAAGCCTCGAGCTTTTCCCAGTGAGCATTCTCCTCTTGCACGTAGATGTGCCACAGCAGAGGGCGCCCGGCCCACTGGGCACGCACGAAGGAATCCTCGCCGCGCACGGCATTGAAGTCGCAGCACCAGAGGATACGGTCGTAGTCGTCCTGGCTGACGAATCGCAGCACCTGCAAGGTCAGCGCCCCGCGCTGGCGCACCTCGCCCACGGCCAGTCGTTCACCCAGCCACGCATGCAGGTCGGACAGGATTCGACCTTCGGGGACCAACAGGTGGGTGGGCTGATCGTCTGCCGCCAGGGCTTCCAGCCAATGGCCCAACTGTGCGTTCTCGTAGGCGAACAACGACATCAGTCGCGCCTCGGGCGCAGGTTTCACGCCGAGGCCGGCAAGGAATGCCTCGCGCGCGGCAGCATCCTCCTCGAACGCAGCACGCTTGCCCAGCAGTTCGCCTTCACGCAGCAAGCCGCCGGTATTGGCGGTGAAGCCTGGGAAGAAAAACACTTTGCGCAGGCCATTGGGTTGTGGCGACGGCAGCCCATGACAACCCTCGACCCAGTCTTCGGCGCTCAGGTATTCGAGGTTCAGCCACAACGCCGGTGTAGGGCGACCGGCCAGGGCTTCGACATAGGCCGCCGGTAGTCGGCAACCGAAGGCACCGATCACCACCTCGGCGGTTTCGCATGCGGGCCAATCGACCGGCCAATGGCATACCTCGACGCCTTGCTGATATTGCCGCGCGGCCTGTGGATCAGCCTCCGGGCACAGGAGTGCGAACGCCTGCAGGTCGTCCACCCAAAGGCGCACGGTCAACGCATGCTCATCGGCGAGCTGGCGCGCCAGGCGCCAGGTGACGCCAATATCGCCGTAGTTGTCGACGACCGTGCAGAAAATGTCCCAGGTGGCTTTCACGACCACTCCCCTCGCAGCGCAGAAAACCATGGATTGTGCGGATAAACCGGCACCGACAAAAGCGCTACCCGCACCCGGCAATAAAACAAATCGCACAGCCATGCGACAATGGCCCCTTGATCGACCCCTGCCAGGAGGCCACGATGCCCCGTCGCCGCGAACTGAAGATCACCCTGAACCCTTTGCAGTTGATTGTCTGCGTGGCCATCGGCCTGTGGCTCGGCGCCGTGGCCATCGCCCTGAGCCTGTGGCTGGCCTGGCAGTTGTGGCCGCAGCAGGTCGCACCACTGGCCCAGGCAGTGGCCCCGGCACGCACCGCCCCCGCCCCGGTTGCCCCGCCGCAACCGGCCGACGCGCAGCAGGCGATGTTCGAGCGCTACAAGGAGATCCTGAACACGCAGCAAGCCCAACAGGCCATCGAGGCCAACCCGCGCAACCTGAACAACCCCAAATGCCAGTTCTGGCTACAGCAGAACCGCAATGCACCGACCGACAAGAGCCAGGCCAACGTGCTGGAGTTCTGCCGCTGACCATGGACAAGCCAACCCTGCTCGCACGCATCATCGACACCCTCGTGCACGACATGGAGGTGCTGCGACGCGCCGCCCAGACCGCCTACGAAACCGCCACTGCCGAAGAGAACATCGCCGAGAACAAGTACGACACCCTGGGACTCGAGGCTTCCTACCTCGCCACCGGCCAGGCGCGTCGTACCGCCGAAATCCGCCAGGCGCTGCTGAGCTACCAGCAGTTGCTGCTGCGCGACTACGACCCGGCGCGGGGGATCCAGCTCAGCAACCGGGTAACGCTTGAAGACGAGCAAGGTCGCCAGCAGTTGCTGTTTCTCGGCCCCGAGGGCGCCGGACTGAAAATCGGCGAAGGCCCTGGACTGGTGACCGTGATCACCCCGCGCTCGCCGCTTGGCAAGCAGTTGATCGGCAAGAAACTCGATGACGAAGTAAGCCTGATGCTCGCCGGGGTGGCGCAGGTGCAGTTCGTAGTCGAAGTCGACTGACGGCAGGATTCAGACGCCTGCCATCGCATCGAACTGCTTCGCCAACCCCTGCGCCTCGAAACACGCCACCAGATAGTCGATGAACGCGCGGGTCTTGCCCGGCAGCAGCTTGCGCTCGGCGTAGTAGACGCTGACGCTGCCATCGTCCACATACCAGTCCGGCAACACCCTGCACAGCCGTTTGCTGGCGAAGTACGGCACGGCGAACGGCATGCTCACCAAGGCAATCCCCAACCCTTGCTCCGCCGCAGCACAGGCGGCATCCGAGTCGCTCATGGTCATCGCCTGGCGCAGTTGCAGCGGGCGCTGCTCCTGGCTGCGGCTGGTCAGCGGCCAGGAACGCACTCGCCCGGTCTGCGGCGAACGGATCAGGATGCCGTCGTGCTGGGGTAGTTGTTCCGGCATCTGGATCGGCGCGTGCCGCTGCAGGTACTCAGGCGCCGCTACCAAGACCCGGTGTGCAGGCGCCAGCTTGCGCGCAACGACACCCGGCGGCAGGTCGAAGCCGCCGCCGATAGCGGCATCGAACCCTTGGCCGATGAGATCGACCTGGCGGTTGTCGAAATGCCAGTCCGCGGTGATTGCCGGGTATCGGCGCAGGAACTCCCCCAGCAACGGCAGCACGTACAAACGCCCGAACACGATGCCCATGCTGACCCGCAGCACCCCGGCCGGCTGGCCTTCGCTGCTGGCCAGGTTGGCGACGGCGTACTGGATGCTGCGAAAACTCTCGCTCACTTCACCGAGAAAGCGTTGCCCGGCCTCGGTCAGGGTCAACTTGCGCGTACTGCGCTGGAACAGGCGCACACCCAGGCGGGACTCCAACTGGGCGACGTTCTTGCCCACCGCCGCAGGCGTGATCGACAAGCGCCGGGCGGCCTCGGCGAAGCTGCCGACCTCGGCACTGGTGATGAAGCACTCGAGGCTGCTGAAGGATTCCATGGGCGATTCCCAACCAGAAGTTCACTCTGACGATAGCGATTGCCATCTTATCAGCAGGTAATACCCAGCCGATACTGGGCTCATCCAAGGCACACCGCCTTGCTCGCTTCAGGAGAGCAGCATGTCCCACGTATCGAACCTCGAAGGCAAAGTCGCCCTGGTCCAGGGCGGTTCCCGCGGCATCGGCGCCGCCATCGTCCGGCGCCTGGCCCGCGAAGGCGCGCAAGTCGCCTTCACTTATGTCAGCTCCGCTGCCCCCGCGCAGGCCCTGGCTGATGCCATCAACGCCGAGGGGGGCCGCGCCCTGGCCTTGCGCGCCGACAGCGCTGATGCCAGTGCGGTGCAGCAAGCGGTGGAAGATACCGTCAAAGCCTTCGGCCGCCTCGACATCCTGGTCAACAACGCCGGTGTACTGGCCGTGGCGCCAGTGACCGAATTCGACCTCGAAGACTTCGACCGCATGCTGGCGATCAATGTGCGCAGCGTGTTCGTGGCGAGCCAGGCTGCGGCCCGGCACATGGGCCAGGGCGGCCGGATCATCAACATCGGCAGCACCAACGCCGAACGCATGCCGTTCGCAGGCGGCGCGCCCTATGCCATGAGCAAGTCGGCGCTGGTCGGCCTGACCCGCGGCATGGCCCGCGACCTCGGGCCCCAGGGCATCACCGTCAACAATGTGCAGCCTGGCCCGGTGGACACCGATATGAATCCGGCCAACGGCGAGTTCGCCGACAGCCTGATCCCGCTGATGGCGATCGGACGCTACGGGCATGCCGATGAAATCGCCAGCTTCGTCGCCTATCTGGCCGGCCCGGAAGCTGGCTACATCACCGGTGCCAGCCTGCTGGCCGATGGCGGGTTCGCCGCCTGAGGCCATGGCGACAGGGAGCGGCCCAATGGCCGCCCCTATCCGCCGGCCGACACGAAGGCTTCGTCTACCCGCGCCAACTGCGCTTCGCTCAAGGTCCCCGCCTGGTAATGCAGCTTGATCCAGGCCAGCAGGTAGTCGTAGCGCGCCCGCGCCAAGTCACGCCGGGTGGTCGCCAGTTGCTGTTCGGCATTGAGCACATCCAGATTGACCCGCTCGCCCCCTTGCACACTCTTGCGCGTAGACACCACCAGAGCCTCGGCCGCCTGCAGCGCCCTTTCGTAGGCGCGCAGGCGACTGGCACCGGACTCGCAGGCGTTGTACTGCTTGCGCAGCTCGATCAAGGTGCTGCGGGTATTACCGTCGAGCTCGTACTCGGCCTGCTCCAGATGCCGACTGGCCTGGCGCGTCGAGGCGCTGACGCCACCACCGGCAAACAGCGGCACGCTGATTTCGATACCGACGGTGTTGGTGTCGTAGCGCTGGTTGTAGGTGTTACCGCTGTCCGACTCCTGGCGCCGCGAAGTCGCGAAGGCGCTGACCTTGGGCAGGTGCCCGGCACGATTGCGCTCGACCTCGTAACGCGCCACTTCCAGCGCATGGCGCTGCGAGCCGAGCTGCGGGTTGCTGGCCAGGGCCAGCGATTGCCAGGCCTCGTAACCGCTGGGCATCACCTGCGGCAAGGCAAAGCCGCTGCGCAGGGGGGCGAGCATGTCGATCTGCACCGCCGGTTCGCCAATCAACGCGCCGAGTTCACGCAGGGCGGCATCCTCGTCGTTGCGCGCCTGGATTTCCTCGGCATCGGCCAGTTCGAAACGCGCCTGGGCCTCGAGAATGTCAGTGCGCGTCCCCTCGCCGGCCTGGAACAGGCGCTGGTTCTGCTGGAATTGCTGGCGGTAGGCCTGCTTGCTGGCCACGCTGATAGCGATCTGGTCTCGGGCGTACAGGGCCTGGGTATAGCTGGTCATCACTCGCACCAGCAACTGCTGGCTCTGGTCGCGAAAGCTTTCGTCGGCGAACAGCGCCTGGGCCACCCCTTTGCGATAGGCCGCATAGGCTTCGTAGTCGAACAACGGTTGCTGGAGGATGAAGGTCGAGCCATAGCTGTCATAGCGCCTGTCTTCGCTGGAGCGACGCGAATCACCGAGGTAGCTGGCCTTCGAATCGTTACGGCCCTTGTTGTAGCTGTAGGAAAGGTTGGGCAGCAAGCCTGCGCGGCCGATGGCCCGGTACTCCTGGCCCGCCTCACGGGCCTTGAAGGCTGCAAGGTAGGTCGGATCGCGGCGCAGCGCCTGCTCGTAGACCTGGAACGGCCCCATGCTGGCCTGGGCCAGTGTCGGCAGCAGCACGAAGGCCAGCAGCAGCCTGGTTGCAGATGTGTCCATCAGCGCGTCCTTATTGTTCGGTCAAGGCGCTGCCTGCACGGTCGAGCAGGGGCTTGAACAGGTAGTTGAGCAGCGAGCGCTCGCCAGTGCGCACGAACAGTTCGGCTGGCATGCCCGGGCGG
The DNA here is from genome assembly GCF_014268985.1 of Pseudomonas sp. RW10S2. Taxonomy (NCBI): domain Bacteria; kingdom Pseudomonadati; phylum Pseudomonadota; class Gammaproteobacteria; order Pseudomonadales; family Pseudomonadaceae; genus Pseudomonas; species Pseudomonas sp. RW10S2. The sequence goes on from NZ_JABWRO010000151.1 coordinate 6,123, forward strand.
ATCGCCAAGCCCTGCAAACGCGCCAGCGCCTCTTCGCTGACGGTGCTGCGCAGCACGTAGTACGGCTGGCCACTGCGCTCGTCGAGCAACTGGTCGGCCGACACCAGCGCCACTTCGCCGGTGACCCGTGGCGTGCTGTTCTGGTTGAAGGCTGTGAACAGGATATCGACCGGCAACCGCGGCGCGACCTTGTCCACCAGGTTCACCGGCAGGCGCCCTTCCACCTCCAGCGCCGTACCTTGCGGCACTATCTCCAGCAACGTGTCGCCTGCCCGCACCACTGCACCTTCGGTGTGTACCCCCAGGTTGACGGCGATGCCGTCGGCTGGCGCGAGGATCTCGCTGTGACGCAACTCGAAGCGCGCCGAGTTGAGCTGCTGCTCCAGCGTCGCGGCCTTGACCTGGGCCTCGGCCAGTTGGGTGCGCACCTCTTTCTGGTATTCCTCACGGCGCTGCTGCAGGTTGAGCCGAGCCTCGACGATGCCCTGTTCCAGGCGCGCGCTGTCGCCCGCGTTCTGCGCCAGGTCACGTTGCACCTGGGACAACTGACGCTGGTATTCGAGCACCCGATTGCGCGGGATGTAGCCCTCGCCAGCCAGCGGGCGCAGGTTGTCCAACTGCTCGCGCAGGGAGTCGGCCTGGGCCTGCAGGTCGCCCCGTGCACGGCGCATGCCGGCCAGTTGGGCCTGGGAGCCTTCGATGCTGGCCGACACCGCGCCCTGTTCACGGGCCAGGGCCTGGCGACGGCTGTCGAACAACTGGCGCTGACCTTCAAGAACCAGGCCGAGTTGCGCGTCGGACTCATCCATCAGCTCAGCAGGAAACTGCACCTGCCCCGCGTTGTCACGCTCACCGCGCCAACGCGCCAGGCTGGCCAGGGCCAGGCGGTACTGGGCCTGCAGCGCCTCGACATCTGCCTGTACCTGGGTACGGTCGAGACGGAACAGCGGCTCACCCTGACGCACCGTCTGCCCTTCGCGGACCAGAATCCGGCTGACCACCCCGGCAGCCATGGACTGCACTGCCTTGCGCTTGCCCGACACCACCACGGTGCCCTGCACCGCCACGCCCTGATCCAGCGGCGCAAGGCTGGCCCAGGCCATGAACCCGCCAAACCCCAGCAGGGTCAGTAGCCAACCAAGGCGGACATAAAAACGCGCATCGCTTGTCGTGCGGCTCATGCGCCACCTCCGGCTTGCAGCGGCCGCTGCGTGGTGCCCTGGCCCAGCGCCTGGAGAATATCCCGCGCAGGGCCAAACGCCTGCACACGCCCGTCGTTCATCACCAGCAGCTTGTCGGCCTGGGCCAGAGCCGCACTGCGATGGGTCACCAGCACCACAGTGCGCCCCAGCGCCTTCAACTGAACGATGGCCTTGGCCAGCGCCGCCTCGCCAAGGCTGTCGAGGTTGGAGTTGGGTTCGTCGAGCACGATCAGGCACGGGTTGCCATAGAGCGCACGCGCCAGGGCAATGCGTTGTTTCTGGCCTCCGGAGAGGTCGCCGCCGCCCTCGCCAAGGCGTGTGTCGTAACCCTGCGGCAAGCGCAGGATCAACTCATGCACACCCGCCAGGCGCGCCGCTTCCACCACTTTGTGGCCATCAAGTTCGCCGAAGCGGGCGATATTCTCGGCGATGCTGCCGCGCAGCAGCTCGATGCCTTGCGGCAGATAGCCGATATGCGGACCAAGCGCATCGCGGTCCCACTGGCAAAGCTCGGCGCCATCCAGGCGCACCTGGCCCGCCAGTGGTTGCCAGACGCCAACCAGCAGCCTGGCCAGGGTTGACTTGCCAGAGCCCGAAGCCCCCAGCACCCCCAGCACCTCACCGGGTGCCAGGGCAAAACTGACCTGCTGCACGGTAGCCACCCTGCGCCCCGGTGGCCCGCCGCTGACCTGCTCGATGGACAACTGGCCGCCAGGCGCCGGCAGCGGCATTGGTAGCGCCGGTTCAGGGTGCTCCTGCAGCAGGGTTTCCAGACGCTTGTAGGCCAACTGGGCACCGCTCCACTGCTTCCACACCGCGATGAGCTGGTCGATTGGCGCCAGCACCCGGCCCATGAGAATGGAGCCGGCAATCATCATGCCCGGCGTCATCTGGCCCTCGATCACCAGCAGCGCCCCAAGGCCCAGCACCAGCGACTGCAAACATAAGCGCAGGGACTTGCTGGTGGCCGTGATCACTGCCGACGTGTCGCTGGCACGGTTCTGCAACTCGAGAAAGCGTCCGTGCAAGGCAAACCAGCGCTGACGCAGCGCACCGAGCATGCCCATGGCCTGGATGCTCTCGGCGTTGAGCAGTTGGCTGCCGGCCAGGCTGCTCGACTGCTGCTGCAGGCTGCTTGCCTCGGCCAACGGGCGCTGGGTCAGGCGTTCGTTGAGCACAGCCAGCAGCACCAACAGCAAGGCTCCGGCACTGGCGAGCACACCCAGCCAGACGTTGAACAGGAAGATCACCGCCAGATACACCGGAAACCACGGTGCATCGAAGAAGGCGAACAACGCGGGGCCGGTGACGAACTGACGCACTTGGGTCATGTCGTTCAAAGCCTGGCCAGCGGCGCCATCACCTTGGCGCAAGTGACGCTCGAACGCGGCGCGATAAATCCGCAGGTTGAAGCGCTGCTCCAGTCGATGGCCGACTCGAATCACAATGAAACTGCGCACCGCCTCCAGTACGCCCATATAGACGAAGAAACCCACCACCATCAGGGTCAACATCCACAAGGTGGTTTCATTCTGCGAAGTCAGTACACGGTCGTACACTTGCAGCATATATATCGATGGCACGAGCATGAGAATATTGATCAACGCAGTAAAACAACCGACGCTGATCAACGTCGATTTGAATTCGCCAAGTGCCGCCCACAAAAGTGCGCCGGGCCTGTTGCTCGGAAGTTTCATGTTTCGCCCTTATGGCCGTTATAACCTGGCCGGGTAATTAGTTATCCACACGCTCCAGCACCACTGCACTGCCGGCAGCAGACGTCCAGGTATAGCGACCGGCGCCCTGGCGGCTGAAATGCACCACCGTGCTGCCATCGCTGCCCACCAGGGCCAAGGTGTCGGGGGTCACCAGCCAACTGCCCGGGCGCACGCCGAGCAAGGTTTCGGCGCAGGCCAGGTCGCCGTCCAGCGCGCCCTCGCTGGCGGCCAGGTTCAGGCTGCAGGCGCTTGCCTGCTGCGGTTGCGCATAAAGCTGCCAGCGCCCGGCCAGTTGCGCGGCGTTGGGGAGTAGCAGGCTGCTCGCCATACCTACCTCGGTCATCGACATCAGGGAAATCGCGGCCAGCGCGATCATTCGTTTGATTGCTCGCATCCACCCACCTCACGTGGCTGGGAGCGACCCATGCAATACAGCGTGAGCCGCTCCCGGCCCATCAGACCACGATATCCGTGGCGACGGCCTGACCCACCGTGGTCACCAGGAAGTCAGCCAGGCTGTTTCCGGTGAAATCGATGGACAGACTGCCCAGGTTGGTCGCCTGGTCATAGCTCAGGACCGCCTCGCCGGCATGTCCGGTGAAGGCGCTGACGAACTCCAACGGCAGCTTGCCCTGGGAAAACGCCGAGATCGCAGACAGATCGATCTTGTCCTGACCACTGACGAAATCCATGATCCGATCCGGCGCACTGACCGTGGAGTCGCTGATGGCGCCATAGACGAAGGTATCCGCACCGCTTCCCCCCCAGAGGGTGTCAGCCCCGCCACCGCCGTAGATGATGTCGTTGCCGGCACCGCCCTTGAGCACGTTGGCCACCGCGTTGCCAATCAGCAGGTCGTTGCCCGAACCGCCGATGGCGTTCTCCACCGTCACGCCCTTGGCGATCGAGACGTTGCCGATCATGCCGCCAACATCGGAGAACGAAGCCTCGTTGAGGTTGATCTTCTGGTTCTGAGTGAACCCGGAGAAATCCAGGGTGTCGTTGCCACCACCATCCCACACGCTGAACACCACCTTCGACGACGCCGAGGTAGCCGAGTAGAAATCGCGGTCGGCGGTGGAGTTGAAGCCATACACGGTATCGCCCGAGCGGGTGGCGTAGTTGGCGCCGTAGAGCTTCTGGATGGCGGCGATGTCGTCCATCAGCGGGGCCGAGGCATAGTACTGCCCGCCGCCCTTGACGAAGTTCTGCGCCGTGTTGCTCTCGCTCCAGTAGCTCATGACACTGTAGCCACGGGTGTCCTGCGCATACGAAGCGTCACGATAGCTCGGATTGCCTTCGCCGGCGTTGTAGTCGCCGGGATGGGACAGCCCGAGTACGTGACCGATCTCGTGGGTCAGGGTCTGGCGGCCGTAGTTGCCGGTGTCCGGGTTGATGTTCACCTGATAGCCGCTATTGATCAGGTACCAGGACTCACCCTTGTGCGAACCCCGGCCATCGAACGGCAGGTAGGCAAATGCCGCCCCGCCATTGCTGGCGCTGAAGTTGCCGAAGGTCATGTGCCCGTCGCCGCCCGAAGCGGCTTCGGTAAAGGTCACCTTGGCCACATCGCCCCAGGACTCCATGGCCAGCTTGGCCTGGGCCTTCTGCTGGTTGTTGAACTGGCTGAAGCTGCCCAGGCCACGGCTGACGAAGTCCGCCGGTGCCTTGGTCAGGAAGGTGTAGGTGAGGCTGATGGTGCCGTCCTTGTTCAGGTCCTTCCAGGACGCCCCGTCGCGCAGCAGCTGGGTGGCTGCCTGGTCGACGGTGAACGAAGGTTTGCCATTGATGTTCGCGCCACCGCGATCGTACTGGTGGGCGAAGTTGTTGATCAGCCCGAAGGCCGAACTCGGCCCGTTCGGCTGCAACACCGAGGCGGCGGAAACAACAGCATTTGCTTTGACTTTCGACATGCAGACACTTCCTTGTTTGCGGAATAGTTGATGTTCGACAGGAACGCTCAAACTTTCGGCGAGAGCATCCTGTCACTCGCCCTTGTGAGGCGCAAAAAAACTGACACATCCTGAAACTTTCTGTCCAGTGTTTTTTGACGTCATTTTTTCTGCGTGAATCATCATCTGCTGTATCGCTGTTATTTGCGCAAACTGTTATCGATCAATTGCATTAGTGAATACCCCCAATCCAGATAATGACTGATCGGTTTAATATTCAGGACGGGGAAGTTTTATTATGAAAAGGCGACGGAGTGCTGGTGTTTCAATGAGGCCATTCGTTATTGGCGCGGATGTCGCGACAACCGGTCGCATGACCCTCCGTCGCCTGCTCGTTGACTTGCCGAGGGGGGCGGCGCTCAGTAGGTGCTGGTCACAGCCCTTCCACTGACAGGACGACACAATGACAAGACTCACGGTGCAATCCGGCGACTTCTTGCAAGGTGAAGGCGAGTATCGCAACGGATCGCTCACACTCAAGACCCCACGCAGCCAGGCCGGTGAGCGCATCTCACTGGCCCGTATCAAGGACCTCAGGCTTGCCAGCCTGGAATCGAACCGCAACCTGGGCGCCACCCTCGGCTGGGGTGTGGCCGGTGCCTTGGTGGCCGGACCGGTCGGCCTGCTCGCCGGCTTGTGGCTGGGCGGCAAAGAGGAAGAAGCCACCTTTCTTGCCACGTTCAAGGATGGCCGCAAGCTGCTGGCCATTACCGATGGCAAGACCTGGTCGAAGATCGACGACACCTGGCGCCAGCGGCAAAAACCAAGTCAGCAATAAAGCAAGCTGATTCGAGTTCGTCTGAATGATCGAGGTGTTCTTTTCGCGGGCAAGCCCGCTCCCACAGGTATCACACTGCTCTGAGTTCGTGGGAGCGGGCTTGCCCGCGAAAAGAACA
>NZ_JABWRO010000152.1:0-11729 GCF_014268985.1 Pseudomonas sp. RW10S2
TAGGAGCGGGCTTGCCCGCGAAGAGGCCGGCACAGGTCAAACCCGTTCGATGGCCAGCGCCAACCCCTGCCCCACGCCGACACACATGGTCGCCAGGCCCTTGCGCCCGCCGCTCTTCTCCAGCTGGTGAAGCGCGGTCAGCACCAGCCGCGCGCCGCTCATGCCCAGGGGATGCCCCAGGGCAATTGCTCCGCCGTTCGGGTTCACCTGCGGTGCATCGTCCGCCACGCCCAGCTCGCGCAGAACCGCCAGACCCTGGCTGGCAAAGGCTTCGTTGAGTTCGATCACATCGAAATCAGCCACGGCGATACCCAGGCGCTCGGTCAGCTTGCGCACCGCGGGCACCGGGCCAATGCCCATCACCCGCGGCGCCACGCCGGCACTGGCCATCCCCAGGACACGGACACGTGGGGTCAGGCCGTGTTTCTTCACGGCATCGGCCGAGGCCAGGATCAGCGCCGCCGCGCCATCGTTCACCCCCGACGCATTGCCAGCGGTGACGGTCTTGTCCGCGCCATTGACCGGCTTGAGCCTGGCCAGCGCTTCCAGGGTGGTGTCCGGGCGCAGGTGCTCATCCTGCTCGATCAGGGTTTCGCCCTTCTTGTGGACAATGCGCACCGGCACGATCTCTTCGGCGAAGAAACCTGCTGCCTGGGCAGCGGCGGCCTTCTGCTGGCTGCGCAGGGCGAAGGCGTCCTGGTCGGCACGCGAGACCTGGTGATCGTCGGCAACGTTGTCGGCGGTCTCAGGCATGGCATCGACACCGTACTGGGCCTTCATCAACGGGTTGATGAAGCGCCAGCCGATGGTGGTGTCTTCAAGCTTCATGTTGCGCGAATAGCCACTCTCGGCCTTGCCCATCACGAACGGCGCCCGCGACATCGACTCGACGCCACCGGCGATGGCCAGCTCCATCTCGCCACTGGCGATGGCGCGAAACGCCGTGCCGACCGCATCCATGCCCGAGGCGCAGAGGCGGTTGAGGGTCACGCCGGGAATGCTCTCGGGCAGGCCCGCCAGCAGCAGCGCCATGCGCGCGACGTTGCGGTTATCCTCGCCGGCCTGGTTGGCACAGCCGAGAAACACTTCGTCGAGCTGATCCCAGCGAACCTGCGGGTTGCGCTCGACCAGCGCCTTGAGCGGCACCGCCGCCAGGTCGTCGGCACGCACACCGGCCAAGGCGCCGCCGAAACGGCCAATCGGGGTGCGGATGGCGTCGCAGATGAATACGTCACGCATCAGGCTTCTCCTGCGCTCTGGCCATGGGCTGCCGCAGTACGGGCTTCAAGATCACGCAGGGCGGCCAATTCCGTCTCGCTCGGCTCGGCAGTGACCTGCACGTCATCGGCAAAACGAATCGCCCAGCCGGTGGCGGCGACGATCTGTTCGCGGGTCACGCCCGGATGGATGGAGGTCACCACGAATTCGTGGGTGCCGGCTTCCGGCTCCATGATGCACAGGTCGGTGATGATGCCCACCGGCCCCTCGCCGGGCAGGCCCAGGCGCTTGCGCGAATCGCCGCCCTCGCCGTGCCCGACCGAGGTGATGAAGTCGAGCTTGTCGACGAAAGCGCGCGGCGACTGCTTGAGGATGATCAGCACCTGCTTGGCGGAGCCTGCGATCTCTGGCGCACCGCCGGCACCCGGCAGGCGGGTCTTGGGCGCGTGGTAGTCACCGACCACGGTGGTGTTGATGTTGCCGAAGCGGTCGACCTGGGCGGCACCGAGGAAGCCTACGTCGATACGGCCGCCCTGCAGCCAGTAGCGGAAGATCTCGCCGGTCGGCACCACGGTGTCAGCGGTCTCGGCCAGCTCGCCATCGCCGATCGACAGCGGCAGCACACTCGGTTTGGCACCGATCGGACCAGACTCATAGATCAGCACCACATCGGGCGACGAGGTCAGGCGCGCCAGGTTGGCGGCCTTGGACGGCAGGCCGATCCCCACGAAGCAGACGGCGCCGTTACGCAGGCGACGGGCCGCGGCCACGGTCATCATTTCGGAGGTGGAATAGCTCATTGTGCAGCCTCCAGCTTGCGCTTGAATTCGGTGAAGTCGGTGGTGCCGCGAATGTAGGTGTCGATCCAGGCAGTGAAGGATTCACGGTTGCGCGCGATCGGGTCCCAGGCCTGGTAGAAGCGGTTGTCACGCTCGTAGTAGCCATGGGCGTAGGACGGATGCGCACCGCCCGGCACCAGGCACACCGCGCTGAGCGCCCAGGTCGGCAGTACGCAGGCATTCATCGGCGCCTGCAGGTCGTCGACGATTTCCTCCACGGTGACGATGCAGCGCTTGGCGGCCAGGGCCGCTTCCTTCTGCACCCCGAGGATGCCCCACAGCAGCACGTTGCCCTTGCGGTCGGCTTTCTGTGCGTGGATCACGGTGACGTCCGGGCGAACCGAAGGCACGGCAGCCAGCACTTCGCCCGTGAACGGGCAAGTGACCGACTTGATCAGCGGGTTGACCTTGGGCAGGTCGGAGCCGGCGTAGGCACGCAGTACCGCGAACGGCAGGCCGGAGGCGCCGGCAACGTAGGCGTTGGCCAGGTCAGCGTGGCTGTGTTCTTCGATCTCGATCGCGTGCGGCCACTGTTTCTCTACCGCGTCGCGCAGGCGATGCAGCGAGCCGACCCCCGGATTGCCGCCCCACGAGAAGATCAGCTTGCGCGCACAACCGGCACCGATCAGTTGGTCGTAGATCAGGTCCGGGGTCATGCGTACCAGCGTGAGGTCGCGTTTGCCCTGGCGGATGATTTCGTGACCGGCGGCGGTCGGAATCAGGTGGGTGAAACCTTCGAGGGCAACGCTGTCGCCGTCGTGGACGAACTGCTTCACGGCATCATGAAGCGAGAGGATTGCTGCCATTGGAGACTCCTGGTCAGGCTGAGTCGGGTTTGAGTGCAGCGTCGCTGCGATGGGCTCAGATTAAGGAGACCGGGGGTGGGGAAACAATCCGATAATCGACCTTTTGTGCGGTTATCGAACGGTTTGAATGAGGGATCGCTGATAACTGGCGGTGACCTTTTCGCGGGCAAGCCCGCTCCCACCAGGGAGCAACTGTCTTGCTCAAACCTAAAGGCCAGCCCAATCCCTGGACTGCCCCCAAGGGTTGGATTTGTGTCCAACTTCTTGGGGGCAGTCCACCCCTGTGGGAGCGGGCTTGCCCGCGAAAAGGTCACCACCCATGCTCGATCAGGTGGCGTCAGCGTGACTCACCAAGCCTTTGACGATCACCCCGACGGTCGCCAGCGCCGCCGGCACCAGGAGCGCAGTCAGCACCTGCTCGAAGGTCCAGCCCAGCCCCAGCAGCGTCGCCCCGCTCCAGGCCCCGAGAATCGCGCCGAAACGGCCGATGCCGAGCATCCACGACACCCCTGTGGCACGGCCCTGGGTCGGATAGAAGCGCGCCGCCAGCGACGGCATCGCCGACTGCGCCCCGTTCACGCACATCCCCGCGACCAGCACCAGAATGGCCAGCAGGGTGATGTTGCCCAGGCTTTGACCCACCGCGTAGGCAAACACCCCGGCCAGCAGGTAGAAGATGCCGATGACCTTGTGTGGATTGAAGCGGTCCATCGCCCAGCCTACCGCCACGGCGCTGAGTACGCCGCCGAACTGGAACAGCGCACCGATGAAGGCCGCCGTTTCAAGGCTGGCGCCACTGTCGCGCATCAGCGTCGGCAACCAACTGGTCAGCAGGTAGACGATCACCAGCCCCATGAAATAGGTCAGCCACAGCAACACAGTGCCCAGGCCGTAGGTGCCGGAGAAGATGACCGCGAAGACATTGCGCGCAGCCACGGCTTTCTGCTCCGGTACGCTGAAGCTCGCGGCCTGGGCTACCACGGCCGGAGCGATCGGGGCGAGCGTCTTGCGCACCTTGTCGGTGCCGCGATTGCGCACTACCAGAAAACGCGCCGACTCTGGCAACCACACCAGCAGCACCACCGCCAGCAGCAACGGCAGCACGCCGCCCAGCACCAGCAGACTGTGCCAGCCGTAGGCCGGGATCAGCTTGGCAGAGATGAAGCCACCGCCGGCCATGCCCAGGTTGAAGCCACAGAACATGCTGGTCACCAGCAGCGACTTCAAACGCTCCGGGGTGTATTCAGACAGCAAAGTCGTGGCATTGGGCATGCCAGCTCCCAGGCCAAGGCCGGTCAGGAAGCGCAGCACCAGTAGTTGATCGACATTGCTGGCGTACGCCGACGCCAGGCTGAAGCCGCCGAACACCAGTACCGCGCCGACCAGTACACCTTTGCGACCGAAGCGGTCGGCCAGCGGCCCGGAACCCAAGGCGCCGAAGACCATGCCGATCAGCGCGGCGCTCATCACCGGGCCGAGGCTGGCGCGGTCGATGCCCCACTCCTGGGACAGCGCCGGAGCGATGAACCCCATCGCTGCGGTGTCCAGGCCATCGAGGAAGACAATCAGGAAGCACAGGATCACGACCCGCCATTGATAGCGGGACAGCGGCTGGTCGTTGATGAACGACTGTACATCGATGCAATTGCCGACAGCAGTTTGCGGTTTGTTCATTGTTGTTATCCAGAAGATGGGCGCGGGTACACCGCTGCGACAAGTAAGGCGCAGGGCTGGAGAAACCAGTACGGGCGTTGAAATCAGCTGGGTAACGATGCAACTGCGCAAGGCAGCGAAGGGACAGTGGTCATGGGCTTGTCTCGTGTTGTTATTGTCCGGTCGGCAGCGCCGACCGTTGCGAGAAACATTAATCAGCGCCTGCGGCGGGCGCAATTCACGAGGAGCGACATTGTGCGTTTATCGCACAAGAATGGTTTTACCGCTTATCTACCTGCCGGAACGGCGCGCTACCCGGCGCTCAACCGAACAACTGGTGGCAAAGATCACGGCTGGCCGCCAGCAGGATGGGCAAGAAGCGCTGTTCCAGTTCATTGCGCGTCACCCGTCCAACGTGAGTGCTGACATTCAGTGCTGCCAGCACTTGCCCTGACGCGTCGTAGATCGGCACGGCGATCGAACGCAATCCCTGCTCCAGCTCCTGGTCGACCACACACCAGCCTTGGGCGCGCACCTGCTGGATGCAGGCGAACAGCGACTCGGGATCATGCAAGGTGCGGCTGGTCCGGGCCTTGAGATCAGCGCGCTCGAAATACTCGCGCAGGCTGGTGTCGTCCAGTGCCGCCAGCAGAATCCGGCCCATGGAGGTGCAATACGCCGGCAGGCGCCCGCCCACCGACAGGTCCACCGAAATCAGGCGCTCCACCGTCGCCGAGCGGGCGATGTAGAGAATGTCGTCGCCTTCTAGGGTCGCCATGTTCGCCGCTTCGTGCAGTTGCTCGCTGATACGGTCCAGGTAGGGCTGGGCCGAGACGGCCAGCGGCGTCGAGGAGAGGTAGGCGTGCCCCAGCGTCAGCACTTTGGGCAACAGCGAATACGTGCGCCCGTCGGAGGTGGCGTAACCGAGCTTGATCAGGGTATGCAGGCAACGGCGCACAGCGGCGCGGGGGATTTCCGTGCGGTGGCTGATCTGGGCAATGGTCAGGTGGCGCTTGCGCTCCTGGAAGGCCTGGATCACCGCCAGGCCCCGGGCCAGAGAGGTCATGAAGTCGGGGTCGCCGGTAAACGCCTGGATGCGCTTGGCCGGCGATGCGACGATCGGCGGGGCCAGGGAGGGCGTGACGGCACGCTGCGGATCGCTGGGCGTGGAAGCGTTGGTTTCATCGTTCATCGGCAGACCTCAAAAAAAACGGCGCTTCGTGCGATTATCGAACAAGCGGCCGATAATCGCAATTGACCGCCGACACGTTTGCTTATACCTTTCTCATGCCCTTGTGGCTTCTTTGGAGAGACTGGTCAGGTACCCACCGTAGAAGACTAAAGGCAGCGGCCTCGCTTACCAGCGAGGCCGTTTTCATTTCTGCACTGTTTATCCGAACTTTACTCGGTACGTCGCCTCCAACTTCCCAAGTACAACGGGTCAACTTTCCATTGCACAATCAGGCTCGAGTAAAGGCCGTGGCCATTGCTGATTCGACGGTTATAATTCGGCGCTCAGGTCTGTACGCACGATGGGAAAGGGATCCACACGCACCGCGTGGTACAGCCCTGTACCGAGAACCTCTTCAATTTATCAGGTCGATACTGTGACGAAAGATGAACTGCGCGCCGAACTCGAGCGCCAGGCAGAACGTTACAAGGATGTTTATGGTGGTGAAGTCACCACCTATGCTGCCCAACCGGAACCGGAACGCAAACCCTGGCGCAAACGTGCCAGCCTCCTTGACCAAGCCTTCTCCGAGGAACTGGAAAAGATGGAAAAGGAACGGCGCCCCGAAGAGCCTTGAGCCTCGGGGCCTGATCGCAGCGCGCCACGGTGCTGAACGCCCTGGCGCCACGCGTTCTTATGCCGCAGCCGATGATGAAATGGAATTACACAAATTTCATACGCCCGTTTTAATCTTGAAAAACCCTTCTTTTAATCGCCAATTCGCGGTATTTAACCGGAATTAACGCTTTTTTGTTCGTCGATTCCGCCTCGTTCCCTACCGACGAACCGTCGTGGCAGCAGTAGAAAAGCTGCCATCTGTCTGTCACGGGTGCATCGATTGCCATGGTTTTCTGGCATAATCCGGCCCCCCTACGACCGCCAGAAAACCTTCATGATCGATTTATTCAGCGGACTGGATGCCTGGGTAGCCGTGAGCCTGGTGCTCGCCCTCACCTTCGTGCTCGCATTCGAGTTCATCAATGGCTTTCATGACACCGCCAACGCGGTAGCCACCGTCATCTATACCAAAGCCATGCCGCCGCACCTGGCCGTGTTCTTCTCGGGTGTGTTCAACTTCCTCGGGGTTCTGCTCGGCGGTGTCGGGGTGGCCTATGCCATCGTGCACCTGCTGCCGGTCGAGCTGCTGATCAACGTGAACACCGGGCACGGCCTGGCCATGGTCTTCTCCCTGCTCGCCGCCGCCATTACCTGGAACTTGGGCACCTGGTACTTCGGTATCCCGGCGTCCAGCTCGCACACCCTGATCGGCTCGATTCTCGGGGTTGGCCTGGCCAACGCGCTGCTCAGCGACATCCCGCTGGGTGACGGCGTGAACTGGCAGAAAGCGATCGACATCGCCATGTCGCTGGTGGTCTCGCCGATGGCCGGCTTCGCCGTCGCCGCACTGGTGCTGATTGGCCTGAAATGGTGGCGCCCGCTGTCGAAGATGCACAAGACCCCCGAACAGCGCCGCAAGCTCGACGACAAGAAGCATCCGCCCTTCTGGAACCGCCTGGTGCTGGTGATCTCGGCCATGGGCGTGAGCTTCGTGCACGGCTCCAACGACGGCCAGAAAGGCATCGGCCTGATCATGCTGGTGCTGATCGGTATCGTCCCGGCCAAGTTCGTGCTCGACCTGAACAGCACCACCTACCAGATCGAGCGTACCCGCGACGCCACCCTGCACATGAGCCAGTTCTACCAGCGCAATGCCGCCACGCTTGGCGAGTTCCTGGCGCTGGGCAAGGCCAAGTCGACCGACCTGCCGGAGCAGTTCAGCTGCAACCCGCAACAGACCGAGCCGACCATTGCCGCGCTGCAGACCTCGCTCCAGGGCGTGACCGACTACCGCGACCTGAGCGCCGAACAGCGTGTGGAAGTACGTCGTTACCTGCTGTGCCTGGACGACACCGCGAAGAAGGTCGGGAAGCTGCCAGGGCTGGATGGCCGCGAGAAGGCCGACCTGGAAAAACTGCGCAAGGACCTGACCGCAACCACCGAATACGCCCCGTTCTGGGTGATCGTCGCCGTCGCCCTGGCCTTGGGCCTGGGCACGATGGTCGGTTGGAAGCGTGTGGTACTGACTGTCGGCGAGAAGATCGGCAAGCAAGGCATGACCTACGCCCAGGGCATGTCGGCACAGATCACCGCGGCTTGCGCGATCGGCATGGCCAACGTGTTCAGCCTGCCGGTCTCGACCACCCACGTACTGTCGTCGGGTGTTGCCGGTACCATGGTCGCCAACAAGAGCGGCCTGCAAGGCGGCACGGTGAAGACCATCCTGCTGGCCTGGGTACTGACCCTGCCAGCCTCGATGGGCTTGGCGGCCGGCCTGTTCTGGCTTGCCTCCAAAGCAATCGGCTGACACCTGCAGCATTGAAGAAGGCGCCCGCGACGGCGCCTTTTTCATGCCTTGGGAAAACTCAGCGCTTCTTGCCCCCCAGCAACGACCCCATCAAGCCCCGCACCAGTTGCCTGCCCAGCTGGTTGGCGGCCTGGCGTACCGCCGACTTGATCGCCTGCCCTGCCGCGCTCTGCAAGAACTCTCCCGCCTTGTCAGCCAGACTGTCCGTCTCAACCTTGGGCTGAGGCACCGGCTCCACCGGCTCGCCCTTGCGCCGGGTCAGCAGCTCGTAGGCAGACTCACGGTCGATGGGTTTGTCATAGCGCCCCGCCAGGGGCGATGCCGAGATCAGTGCACTGCGCTCCGCCGTGGTCAGCGGGCCGATCCGCGATTGCGGCGGTGCTACCAGCACGCGCTGGACGATCTCTGGCGTCCCCTTGTCCTGCAAGGTGCCCACCAACGCCTCGCCGATCCCCAACTCGGTGAGCACCGCCAGGGTATCGAACGCTGGATTGGGACGAAAACCGTCAGCCACGGCCCTGAGCGACTTCTGCTCCTTGGCGGTGAAGGCCCGCAGCCCATGCTGGATACGCAAGCCCAACTGCGCAAGCACCGCATCGGGCAGGTCGCCCGGGGACTGGGTGACGAAATACACCCCCACCCCCTTGGAACGGATCAACCTCACCACCTGCTCCAGACGATCCTGCAGGGCTTTGGGAGTGCCGTTGAACAGCAGGTGCGCTTCGTCGAAAAACAACGCCAGCACTGGCTTGTCGGCGTCGCCGCGCTCCGGCAGTTGCTCGAACAGCTCGGCCAGCAGCCACAGGAGGAAGGTCGCATAGACCTTCGGCGCCTCATGTACCAGGCGGCTGGCGTCAAGCAGGTGGATACGCCCGCGACCATCGCCATCGACCCGCAGCAGATCTTCCAGTTGCAGCGCCGGCTCACCGAACAACGCCTCGGCCCCCTGCTGCTCCAGCGTTGCCAGGCGTCGCTGCAAGGCCTGGGTCGAAGCGGTGGTCATCAGTGCGCTGTCCTCGCCCAGCAACTGCGGGTTGTCCTTCAGATGCCCAAGCAACGCCTTGAGGTCTTTCAGGTCGAGCAGCAACAGGCCCTCGCGGTCGGCAACCTTGAACGCCGCATAGAGCGCCGCCTGCTGGCTGTCGGTCAGTTCAAGCAGGTTGCCCAGCAGCAGCGGGCCCATTTCGCTGAGAGTAGTGCGCAACGGATGACCACTCTGCCCGGCGATATCCCACAGGCTCACCGGATAGGCCTTGGGCTGGTGGGCGAGCCACGGCATCCCGGCAATGCGTTCTGCCACCTTGCCCTGGGGCGAACCCGCCGCCCCCAGGCCACACAGGTCTCCTTTCACGTCTGCGGCGAACACCGCCACCCCCGCGTCGCTGAACACCTCGGCCAGACGCTGCAGGGTCACGGTCTTGCCGGTGCCGGTCGCTCCGGCGACCAGTCCATGGCGGTTGGCCAAGCGCATGGCTTGACCGACCGGCAAGCCGTCTAGACCGGCACCTACAACGATTTGCGAAGAATCCGACATCTTATTTCATCCTCTTCTCAAGCTTTGCCTAAAAGCGGCCGATATGCAGAGGCGATATTGACCCGAAATACAGGAAACAACCGACCAAGGCTCCAACCGGATTGTTGCACTGTTTTCTGCTGTGCTTCGTGCGAGCGACCCGATAAAACCTTAGCGGACCCGACGACGTCATGAACAAAAGCCTTCGTTTCAGCCACAAGATTCTCTTGGCGGCCTCTCTGATCGTGATACTGGCCTTCGCGCTGTTCACCTTGTACAACGACTATCTCCAGCGTAATGCCATTCGCGCCAATCTGGAGAGTTACCTGGCAGAAATGGGCCAGTCCACTTCCACCACGATCCGCAACCTGTTCGAAGGGCGGATCCGGCTGGTGGAAAACCTTGCGCAGAATATCGCCCAGCATCCGGCCGATGCCGAAACCCTGATGGGCCAACAGGCGCTGATCTCCAGCTTCCTCACGGTCTACCTGGGCAAGGTCGACGGCGGCTTCAGCGTGCGCCCCGACAGCAAGATGCCCGACGGCTACGACCCGCGCGTACGCCCCTGGTACAAGGACGGGATGGCCGCCAGCGGTCCCCTTCTCACCGAGCCCTACATCGACATGACCACCAACAAGATGGTCATCGGCATCCTCGACAAGGTCTCCAGCGATGTCGGCGTGGTCGGCGGCGACCTGGCGCTGGACGGCCTGGTACAGATCATCGACTCGCTGAACTTCGGCGGCATGGGTTACGCGTTCCTGGTCAACGACCAGGGCAAGATCCTGGTGCACCCGGACAAT
The DNA here is from genome assembly GCF_014268985.1 of Pseudomonas sp. RW10S2. Classification (NCBI taxonomy): domain Bacteria; kingdom Pseudomonadati; phylum Pseudomonadota; class Gammaproteobacteria; order Pseudomonadales; family Pseudomonadaceae; genus Pseudomonas; species Pseudomonas sp. RW10S2. The sequence goes on from NZ_JABWRO010000152.1 coordinate 10,429, forward strand.
GCCCTGGTGATGAAATCGCTGTCGGAGGCCTTCCCGCAGAACACCCCGAAACTGTCTCGCGAGCTGACCGAAGTGCAGGTCGACGGCAAGGCGCGCCTGCTCACCTTCACCCCCATCAAAGGCCTGCCTTCGGCCAACTGGTACATCGGCCTGTCGGTGGACAAGGACAAGGCCTTCAGCATGCTCAGCACCTTCCGCAACTCGGCGGTGATTGCCACGCTGGTGGCGGTGGTGATCATCATCGCCCTGCTCGGCCTGCTGATCCGCATACTGATGCAACCGCTGCACACCATGACCCGCGCCATGGAAGACATCGCCGAAGGCGAAGGCGACCTGACCAAGCGCCTGAACATCCACAACCATGACGAGTTCGGTGTGCTCGGCAGCGCATTCAACCGCTTCGTCGAACGGGTGCACAGCTCGATTCGCGAAGTCTCCTCGGCCACCGAGCAGGTCAACGAAGTGGCGCTGCGGGTGGTCAGCGCCTCCAACTCCTCGATGCTCAACTCCGACGAGCAGGCCAACCGCACCAACAGCGTCGCGGCGGCCATCAACGAGCTGGGCGCCGCGGCCCAGGAAATCGCCGGCAATGCCGCACAAGCCTCGCAACATGCCAGCTCCGCGCGATTGCTCGCCGAAGAGGGGCAGCAAGTGGTCGAGCACAATATCCAGGCGATGAACCGCCTGTCGGCACTGATCGTCAGTTCCAGCGCGCATATCGAGGCCCTCAACGACAAGACCGTCAACATCGGCCAGATCCTCGAGGTCATCACCAGCATCTCCCAGCAGACCAACCTGCTGGCGCTCAACGCGGCCATCGAGGCCGCCCGCGCCGGTGAGGCCGGCCGCGGCTTCGCGGTGGTGGCCGACGAGGTGCGCAACCTCGCCCACCGTACCCAGGAGTCGGCGCAGCAGGTCCAGGGGATGATCGAAGAGTTGCAGGTCGGCGCCCGCACTTCGGTCGAGACCATGGACCAGAGTCAACGCCACAGTCAGGACGGCGTGCAGATCGCCAACCAGGCCGGCGAGCGCTTGGGCAGTGTGACCCAGCGCATTGGCGAGATCGACGGCATGAACCAGTCGGTGGCCACCGCCACCGAGGAACAGACCTCGGTGGTGGAGTCGATCAACATGGACATCAACGAAATAAACACCCTCAACCAGGAAGGCGTGGAAAACCTGCAGGCCACCCTGCGCGCTTGCTCCGACCTGGAACAGCAGGCCGCGCGCCTCAAGCAACTGGTGGGCAGTTTCCGTATCTGACGCCTGAGGGCTGTGCAGCACCTGTGGGAGCGGCGGGG
>NZ_JABWRO010000153.1:0-11538 GCF_014268985.1 Pseudomonas sp. RW10S2
TGGGAGCGGGCTTGTCCCGCGATTGGGCCGGTGTGACCCCCTCATCATTCCGCCCGAAACACCAGGGTAAACCGCGTAGGCCCCTGAGCCTGGCTGCTCACCTCGACCCGGCCGCCATGCAATTGCATGATCGACTTCACGATCGCCAGCCCCAGCCCGGTTCCACCCTCCTGTCGCGAGCGCCCACAGCCGACCCGGTAGAAACGCTCGAACAGATGCGCCAGATGCGCTTCGTCGATCCCGGGCCCCTGGTTCTGCACCCATAACCACACCTGGTCCTGGCGCCGCTCGATGCCCAGTTCGATCACCTGGTCTTGCGGGCTATGGCGAATCGCATTGCTCAGCAGATTCGACAGCGCCCGCTGGAACATCAACCGGTCGGCCAGTGCCGTGCCCCAGCCGTGCGCACGCAGCTCGATACCTTTCAGTTCGGCGCTGAAGTCGAACAGCGCCATCACCCGTGCGGTTTCATCGGCCAAGGACAGCGGCTTGAGCATGGCCAGCGCCTGGGGTTGGCTGACCTGGGCCAGGAACAACATGTCATTGATGATGCGGTTCAGGCGGGTGAGCTCCTCGACGCTGTCCTCCAACGCCTCGCGGTAGCGGTTGCCGTCGCGCTCGCGGGACAAGGTGACCTGGGCCTTGCCCATCAGGTTGCCGATGGGAGTGCGCAGTTCGTGGGCCAGGTCGTCGGAGAACTGCGACAGCTGACGAACACCCTGGTCGAGGCGATCGAGCATGATGTTGATGCTGCCGGCCAGCTCCGCCAGTTCCTGGGGCAGGCCACTGGTCGGCAGGCGGTGCGCCAGGTCGTGTGCGCAGATCTGCCCGGCGATGCGGCGGAACCGGCGCAAGGGGTCGAGCCCGCGCTGCACCAGTTTCCAGGCACCGATGCCGATCAGCAGCAAGAGTATCGGCAGCGCCAGCAAGGTCGAATTCAGGTAGGCCTGGAGCAGCGCATTGTCGTCGGCGCGGTCCAGCGACATCATCACCCGCACCGGCTGGTCGTCGCGCAGGCGCATCAATTGAGTGACGGTGAGGATCTGCCGCCCGTCGCTGTCGCGCCATTGCGTGAAGATTGGTTGCTGCCCCGCCGGTAGCTGGCGCAAGGCCTGTGCTTCGAGCGCCGGGCCCAGGCTCAGCAGCGACGGATGCCGCCCGTTGATTGCCAGCACATTGAGGCTAAGGTTGTCGTGCCCCATCACCAGGTCGAGCAGGGGATGAGCGCGAGCGCCGAGGTCGTCGCTGCGCAGGTCCACCCGCAGGTTGTGCTCGACTTGCATCATCTTGCGCGCCAGGTCGCGACGGGCGCGGCTGTCCAGTTCGTGGTCGAGGGCGAACACTGCCAGGCAGGCCAGCAGCAGCACCAGCGCGGCGCCCATCAGGGTGACCGAAAGCCCCAGGCGCAGCGACAGGGTGCGGCGTTTCACGTGCGAGCCTCGAGTACATAGCCCACGCCGCGCAAGGTGTGTATGAGCTTGTTGTCGAAGGGGTCGTCGATCTTGGCCCGCAGGCGGCGGATCGATACCTCGACCACATTGGTGTCGCAGTCGAAATTCATGTCCCACACCAGCGAGATGATTTGCGTACGAGAGAGCACTTCGCCGCTCTGGCGCATCAGCAGGTGCAGCAGGGTGAACTCCTTGGCGGTGAGGTCGATGCGCTGGCCGCCACGCCAGGCGCGATGCCGGCCTGGGTCGAGCTCGAGGTCGGCGACTTTCAGGGTGTTCGGTTGCAGGTGCTGGTCGTTGCGCCGCAGCAGGCTGCGGATCCGTGCCAGCAGCTCCGGGAACTCGAAAGGTTTGAGCAGATAGTCGTCGGCGCCCAGGTCCAGACCCTTGACCCGGTCGGCCAGGCGACCGTGCGCGGTGAGCATCATGATCCGAGTGGACGATTCGGCACGCAGGCGCTGCAGCACGCCCCAGCCATCGAGCTCGGGCAGGTTGACGTCGAGGATCACCAGATCGTAGCTGTGCTGGCGCGCCAGGTGCAGGCCATCGGTGCCCGTGTATGCGCAATCGACCACGTAGCCGTTTTCGCGCAGGCCCTGCTGCAGGTAGTCGGCGGTGCGGGGTTCGTCCTCGATGATCAATAGGCGCATGGGGGGCTCTGTGGGGTGGAAAGGGCGCGATTCTCAAGCCTGTAGGGGCTTTAGGGTCAAGCTGCAGGATGTTACGGCATGAGAACGCGTTGTCGGCGCAAATAACCGATTTGTAATGCGGGCGTCATCTGGCTGCTTGTTCGAGCTCCGTCGCGGGTAAACACAGCCCACAGGACCACATTGCAAGACTGTAATGCCCACCTCACCTTGGCGTTAGCTGCCCCTCGCTAGGATGGCGCTGTCTGAACGGTGATCATGAGGCAAGCACGATGAACCTGACCAAATACCTGCTGCTGGCGATTCTCGCCGTGGGCAGCACCAGCGTTTTCGCCGAGGGTGGCGCGGAGCGTTCGCAGCGGTTCGTGGATACATTTCTCAAGGAACAGCAGCGGCTGTTCGGCGACCGGCAGGAAGTGCTGGTCAAGCGTGAGCGCCAGGCGCAGGAGACGGCTCGTGAGGTGGCCAAGGAATAGTCTTGGTGAGGCACTGGTGCTGCGACAGCTCCCCGCCGCCGGTGAACTTGGGCGCCCCTCGGGGCGCCTTTTTTATTTGCGCGCCAGCAGCGTGGCGCGGCGGGGGGCCGGGAGGCCTTCGATGGTCTTGCTGTGGTCGTTCGGGTCGAGGAAGTCGGCCAGCGACTGGTAACGCATCCAGTCGGTGCTGCGCTGCTCCTCGACGCTGGTGACGCTGACATCCACGCAGCGCACATCGCTGAAGCCGGCGCGGCGCAGCCAGCGCTCCAGCGCGGGCACCGACGGCAGGAACCAAACGTTGCGCATCTGCGCGTAGCGGTCTTCTGGCACCAGCACGTGCTGCTCGTCGCCTTCGACCACCAGGGTCTCGAGTACCAGCTCGCCGCCTTTGACCAGGCAGTCCTTGAGCGCCAGCAGGTGCTCGATGGGCGATCGACGGTGATAGAACACGCCCATCGAAAACACGGTGTCGAAGCCTTCAAGGTTGGCGGGCAGCTCTTCCAGGGCGAAGGGCAGGTGCCAGGCGGGCAGCTCCGGCAGGTACTTCTGCACCGCCTGGAACTGGCAGAAGAACAGCCAGTTCGGGTCGACACCGACCACCATGTCGGCACCGGCGCCGAGCATGCGCCATTGGTAGTAGCCGTTGCCGCAGCCGACATCGAGCACGCGTTTGCCCTTGAGGTTCAGGTGCGGGCCGACCCGCGACCACTTCCAGTCCGAGCGCCATTCGGTATCCACGTGCACACCGAACAGGTCGAACGGCCCCTTGCGCCAGGGCGAAAGCCCCATCAGCGCCTGGTGTACCTGGGCGCGGGTGGCGGCATCGCAGTCGCTGTCCAGGCGCAAGCCGTCGACCAGGTCGATTTTCTCGGGCGTCAGGTCCGGCAGCGCATCCAGCGCGCCGCGCCAGCGCTCGAGGTCGCCATGGCCTTTTTCCAGCTTGGTGTCGAGTTGTGCTTGCAGCCCTTGGGACCAGGAAGCCAGCGGCGTGCCCGCCAGACGGCGGACGAGGGGGGACAGATCGATCATGGCAGGGCTATCAGCGAGGCGAAATTGAGGCATTGGAACCAGGGCACGACTTTCGAGAAGCCGGCGGCGCGCAGGCGCTCCTGATGGGCTTGCAGGGTGTCGGGCTTCATCACGTGCTCGATGGCGCTGCGCTTCTGGGCGATTTCCAGGTCGCTGTAGCCATTGGCGCGCTTGAAGTCCAGGTGCAGGTCGTTGAGCAGCGCCTGTTCCTGTTCGTCGTCGAAGCGCAGTTTCTCGGACAGGATCAGCGCGCCGCCTGGCAGCAGGGCTTGGTGAATGCGTGCGAGCAGGGCCAGGCGTTGCTCCGGGGCGATGAACTGCAGGGTGAAGTTCATTGCCACCACCGAGGCAGGCTTGAAGGGCAGGGCGAGGATGTCGGCCTCGAGCACCTGCACCGGCAGCAGTTCCTGGAACATCGAGTCCTGGGCGGTGAGGTACTGCCGGCAGCGTTCGACCATGGCCGCGGAGTTGTCCACGGCGATCACCCGGCAGCCATCGTGGCGCACGTGGCGGCGCAGCGACTGGGTCACTGCGCCCAGCGAGGCGCCGAGGTCGTACAGGGCGGTGTGTGGCTGGGCGAAGCGTGCGGCGAGCACGCCGAGGTTCTCGACGATGGTCGGGTAGCCGGGTACCGAACGCTTGATCATGTCCGGGAACACGCGCACCACGTCCTCGTTGAAGACGAAGTCGGGCACTTGCTCCAGGGGCTGGGCGAATAGGCGGTCGGGGTCTTTGCTCACGGCGGGTCCAGATTCAGCGGGTGATGTCGAGGGGCGGCATTCTAGCCAAACCGGGCCGAGGATGCATGGCCGGCTGACCAGTGTGGCGCGTTCATTTCACCTGGATGGCGCAATCGAAGGTTTCCACGGGCTGGACTTCCGGGGCCCAGGGCTGCTGGTAGACCAGCACCAGGTGCCCTTCGCCGGCACTGACCGCCTGGAAGCGCCAGGTGGCGACACCGGCACTGCCAACGATGCCAGCTTCCTCGGGCGAGTTGTAGACTTCCGGGCCGAGGCTGTGCAGCAGGCCCGAGGCCGGATCCTTGATGCTCCAGCGATACCCGGTGGAGGGGTTGCTGGCCAGCGACAGCGACAGGGTCTGGCCGACGTGCAGGCGCTGGGGGCATTCGCTGTCGGCATCCAGCTCGACGGTCTGCCGCGATTGCTGGGCGCAGGCGGCGAGCAGGCTGAGGCTCAGGGGGAGCAGCAGGCGGGAGAAGGTCATGATGGCTCCTGAGGCGGACGATGGCCCTGAGGATAACCGATGCGCTGGAGTGTGTGGGGCCTGTGAGGGCCCATCGCGGGGCATCGCGATAGGCCCTGGGTTTATCAGAACAACACTTTCGCCACGTCGGCAAAGCGCTTGGCGAAGTGGACGGTCAAGCCTTCGCGCAGGTACTCGGGCAGTTCTTCGAAATCACCTCGGTTGGCTTCCGGCAGGATCAGCTCGTGAATCTTCTGGCGCCGCGCGGCGATCACCTTCTCGCGCACTCCGCCAATCGGCAGCACCTGCCCGGTAAGGGTCAACTCGCCAGTCATCGCCACACCTTTCTTCGGCGCCTGGTCCCGCGCCAGTGACAGCAATGCGCTGGCCATGGTCACGCCGGCACTGGGGCCGTCCTTGGGCGTGGCGCCCTCGGGCACGTGCAGGTGAATGAAAGCTTCGTTGAAGAAGCCTGGATCACCGCCGTACTGCTTGAGGTTCGAGCTGACATAGCTATAGGCGATTTCTGCGGACTCCTTCATCACGTCACCCAGCTTGCCGGTGAGCTTGAAGCCGCGGTTGAGCGTATGAATGCGCGTGGCCTCGATCGGTAGGGTGGCGCCGCCCATGCTGGTCCAGGCAAGGCCTGTGATCACGCCCTTGCCCGCCAGTACTTGCTCGCTGCGGAACACCGGCATGCCCAGTGCTGCCTCGAGGTCCTTGGTGCCGATCTTGAGCTTGGCGTCCGGGCTCTCCAGCAACTTGACCACTGACTTGCGCACCAGCTTGCCGAGCTGTTTCTCCAGCTGGCGGACCCCGGCTTCACGGGCATAGCCCTCGATCACCATGCGCAGGGCGCCGTCGCTGATGCTCAGGCTGGTCTTGGCAACGCCGGCCTTGTCCAGTTGCTTGGGCCACAGGTGGCGCTTGGCGATGGCCAGCTTTTCTTCGGTGATGTAGCCGGACAGGCGAATCACTTCCATGCGGTCGAGCAGCGGGCCGGGGATCGAGTCCAGAGTGTTGGCGGTGCAGACGAACAGCACCTTCGACAGGTCCAGACGCAGGTCCAGGTAGTGGTCGAGGAAGTCGACGTTCTGCTCTGGATCCAGCGTTTCCAGGAGTGCCGAGGCCGGATCGCCCTGGTAGCTCTGGCCCATCTTGTCGATCTCGTCGAGCATGATCACCGGGTTCATCACCTCGACATCCTTCAGCGCCTGCACCAACTTGCCGGGTTGGGCGCCGATGTAGGTGCGGCGGTGGCCCTTGATCTCGGCTTCGTCGCGCATGCCGCCGACGCTGAAGCGGTAGAAGGGACGCCCCAGGGATTCGGCGATGGATTTGCCGATGCTGGTCTTGCCGACACCCGGCGGGCCGACCAGCAGCACGATCGAGCCGCTGATCTCGCCTTTCCAGGCACCTACGGCGAGGAACTCGAGAATGCGTTCCTTGATGTCGTCGAGCCCGGCGTGGTGCTGGTCGAGTACTTTGCGTGCGTGCTTGAGATCGAGCTTGTCCTGGCCGTACAGCCCCCACGGCAATGCGGTAGCCCACTCGAGGTAGTTGCGTGTGACGGCGTATTCCGGCGAGCCGGTTTCCAGGATCGCCAGTTTGCCCATTTCCTCGTCGATGCGCTTTTTAGCCTGCTCGGGCAGGGTCTTGCCTTGCAGGCGCTGTTCGAACTGTTCGAGGTCGGCACTGCGGTCGTCTTTGGTCAGCCCCAGTTCCTGCTGGATGACCTTGAGCTGTTCCTTGAGGAAGAATTCGCGCTGGTGCTCGCCGATCTGCCGGTTTACTTCGGCGGAAATCTCGTTCTGCAAACGCGCGACCTCGACTTCCTTGCGCAGCATCGGCAGGACCTTCTCCATGCGCTTGAGCATGGGGACGCAGTCGAGCACTTCCTGCAACTGGTTGCCGGTGGCGGAGGTCAGGGCGGCGGCGAAGTCGGTGAGGGGCGAGGGGTCGTTGGGGCTGAAGCGGTTGAGGTAGTTCTTCAGCTCTTCGCTGTACAGCGGATTGAGCGGCAGCAGCTCCTTGATCGCATTGATCAGGGCCATGCCGTAGGCCTTGACCTCGTCGGTGGGCTGCGCGGGCTGGTGCGGGTACTCGACCTCGACCAGGTAGGGTGGTCGATGGTGCTTGAGCCAGGTGCGGATGCGTACGCGGGTCAGGCCCTGGGCGACGAACTGCAGCTTGCCGTTCTCGCGGCTGGCATGGTGTACCTTGACCAGAGTGCCGTATTCCGGCAACGCCTTGGTGTCGAAGTGGCGGTGGTCTTCGGGCGGGGTGTCCATGAAGAACAGGGCCAGGGAATGATGATCGGTCTTGGCGACCAGGTCGAGGGTTTCGGCCCAGGGTTCCTCGTTGACAATCACCGGCAGCACTTGCGCGGGGAAGAACGGGCGGTTGTGAATCGGGATCACGTAGACCTTGTCCGGCAGTTGCTGGCCGGGCAGGGCAAGGGCGCGGCTGGTCTCGGCCTTGGCCTCGAGGTGTTCGATTTCGCTGTGTGCGTCGGGGTGTTCCGGGAAATCCTGCTGGTCGCTCATGGGGCACCTGCGTGAATGACTATGGTGCTTAGATGGGGCAGGGAGGGATGGGTTTCAATGGTAGACGAAGGCAGGAGGGGGAGGCTTTCATCTTTGCCGGCCGGTGCCGGACCGCTCGCGGGCTTGCCCGCGAAGGCGGCGGTGCGGCCACCGCCGCCTTCGAAGGTTACTCAGCCAGTTTGTAAGCGATGATGTAGTCGCCCATCCTGGTGCCCAGCGAGCCATGCCCACCGGCCACGATCAGCACATACTGCTTGCCGTCCTTGCCCGTGTAGGTCATCGGCGTGGCTTGGCCACCGGCTGGCAGGCGAGCGCTCCACAGCTCCTTGCCGTTGTGCACGTCATAGGCGCGCAGGTACTGGTCCAGGGTGCCACTGAGGAAGCCCACGCCGCCGGCGGTGACGATCGAGCCACCCATGCTCGGTACACCCACCGGCAAGCCGATCGGCACAGGGGTGCTGTCACGAGTGGTGCCGTTCTTGCGCTTCCACACCACCTTGTTGGTGAACAGGTCGATAGCGGCCACATAACCCCAGGCTGGTGCCTGGCACGGCACGCCCAGTGGCGACATGAACGGGTGCATGGTCACGGCATACGGAGCGCCGGTATTCGGCTGCACGCCGCTGGTCTCGCTTTCGCGCTTGCTGCCTTCGGCCACTTGCTCGCGCGGAATCATCTTCGACACGAACGCCATGTAGTTCGGCGAGGTGAACAGCAGCTGACGCACCGGATCGACCGACACGCTGCCCCAGTTGAACACGCCGACGTTGCCTGGATACACCAGCGAGCCCTGCTCGGACGGCGGGGTGTACTGGCCTTCGTAGCGCAGCTCGCGGAACTGGATGCGGCACAGCATCTGGTCGAACGGCGTGGCGCCCCACATGGCCTGCTCGGTCAGCTCGGGGCCGAGCAGGTTGAGGTCGGAGCGGGCCTGGGTCGGCGCGGTGTGGTCACCCTTGACCGCGCCTTGCGGCACCGGGATCTCGCGGATCGGCACGATCGGGGTGCCGTCACGACGGTCGAGCACGTACAGGCTGCCCTGCTTGGTCGGTACGATGACCGCAGGTTTCACGCCATCGTCGGTCTTCAGGTGCACCAGGGTGGGCTGGCTGCCCACGTCCATGTCCCACAGATCGTGGTGGGTGAACTGGTAATTCCAGCGTGCCTTGCCGGTGGCCAGGTCCAGGGCGACCACGCCAGCGCTGTACTTCTCGGCGCCTGGGGTGCGGTCGGCGCCCCATTGGTCAGGGGTCTGGTTGCCCAACGGCAGGTAGATCATGCCCAGCTCTTCATCGACGCTGGCCAGCGACCACATGTTCGCCGAGTTGCGGCTGTAGGTCTTGCCCGGCGCCAGGGGCTTGGTGTCGTCGGGGTTGTTGCTGTCCCAGTTCCACACCAGGCGGCCGTCGTGCACGTCGTAGGCGCGGATCACGCCGGACGGTTCGTTGGTCGACTCGTTGTCGGTGACATGCCCGCCGATGATCACCAGATCACGGGTGATCGCCGCTGGCGAAGTGGAGTAGTAGCCGCCGGCGGTGAACGGGCCGATGCCGGTGGTCAGGTCGATCGCACCCTGGTTGGCGAAGCCTTCGCAGACCTTGCCATTGTCGGCATTGATCGCGATCAGGCGGGCATCGGCAGTGGGCAGGTAGAGGCGTCGTGGGCAGGCCTGGGCAACGACCTGGCCGGCATCGGAGATCTTCGGCGCAGGGCTGCCGTCACGGCTGACGTAGCGGTTCTCGTCATAGTACGAAACGCCGCGGCAGGTCATGTGGGCGAAGCCCTTGAAGGTCTTGACCGGGCTCTTGACCTGCGGGTCGAAGCGCCAGATTTCGGCACCGGTGTCTGGGTCCAGGGCCAGCACCTTGCTGTGCGCGGTGCAGGCATAGAGCATGCCGTTGGCCTTGAGTGGGGTGTTCTCGTTGGTCAGCTCGACCGGGTCGTTGTCGGTCGGCAGGTCGCCGGTGCGAATACGCCAGGCTTCTTCCAGGCGATAAGCGTTCTGCGGGGTGATCTGGCGCAGTGGCGAGTAGCGGTCGCCGTGCTCGGTACGCCCGTAGGCCTGCCATTCGCCATCCGGCATGTAGGGAGCGGCACTGGCCATCTCGCTGCTGTCACGCCCCAGTTCGCCGAAGATTTCCCCGGGATGGGTGAACTGGCTACCGACTGCGGTTGCGCCGGAAGCGACCACCGCGGCGGCCAGCAGGGCGCCGTTGACCTTCGATGCAGGCCCAAGCAGCGGGCGGCGCGCCCAGGGCAGCAGCAGGATCACGCCAAGGGCGAACCAGATGGCCAGGCGTGGCACCAGTTGCCACCAGTCCAGACCCACTTCCCACAGCGCCCAGGCGGTGCTGGCCAGCAGCACCACGCCATACAGGCCAAGGCCGATGCGGCGCAGGGCGATCAGCAGGATGCCCGAGAGGGCAAAGCCGATCCCGCCGATCAGGTAGTACAGGGATCCGCCCAGCTGGCTCAGCTTGATGCCGCCTGCGATCAGGGCCAGGCCCATCAGCAACAGCAGCACGCCTACGAGGCGCGGTAGCCAGCGGGTTCCATTCTTGGCACCGTCAGTGCTCATCGTATGTTCTCCGTTCGTTCAAGGTTGGGTTCAGAAACTGCTCTGGATCTTCAGGCCGCCGACCAGCGCGTCATCGACCTGCGACACCCCGCCCGGATGGCGGATGTACTGCAGGTTAGGGCGCACGGTAAGCCAGTCGGCCAAGTGAATGCCGTAGTAGAGTTCGGCGCTGTATTCGGTGTCCTGGACGGGCAGGAAGCCGGGGTTGTCGTAGTCGACGACGGCGTTGGCCTGGTTGGCCAGGCGCGCGTTCTTGCGATAGGCGGGGTTGACGTGCACGCGGGCGAGGGCGAAACCGATATCGTCCTTGGCGCGGGCATCGAAGGGCCCCTTGTACACCACACCGGCCTGAACATAGTTGTCGATGGCATTGGTCTTCTTGTCGTGCATCGTGGCATTGGCGAACAGGCTGAGCCCGCGTGAGGCGTCCGAGGCGCGCGAGGTCACCTGCTGCTGGGCGCCGAGCCAGAAACCATGCTTGCTGGCGCTGCTGCGGTAAGCCTGGCCGCTCAAGGCCGCCGGTTGGCCGTTGCCGTCCTTGTAAACATCCTGTGCCTTGGCATTACTGTAGTAGTAGCCGGCGCGATATTCCCCTTTCAGGCCATTGACCCGTGGGCTCCATACCAGTTCGATCGGCATCAGTGCGCCTTGCGTGCCACTGCCGCTGAGCTTGAAGCCATTGCCGGATTCGAGGTTCGAGGGGTTCTGTTCGAAGACGCCGACGTGGGCATAGAGATCGTCGGCGAGGTTGTAGCGCACGCGCAGCGCCCACTGGCTGACCGGCCAGTTGTACCAGATGCCGCCAACCCAGTTACCCACCTGCGAGCCGCAGAACGCCAGGTTCTGGAAGTCACAGGGGAAGCTGTTGAAGTCTTCGCCTTCGCCGAAGCGGCCGAGCTTCACGTCCAGTGCGCCATCGAAATATTTCTGCTTGATCCACATCTGCGTCAGGCGCCAGGTTTCGCCACGGCCCCAGACTTCCTGGGCGGAGGTGAAGCCGCCCACGCGCGGGTCGTTGATGCGGTCATTGCTGATGTTCTGGCCGTGGCGTTCGGTTACCGTCAGCTGGAATTCGCTGTCTCGCCAGCCCAGGATCTTCTGCAGGTCCAGGTGCGCACCGAGGGTGAACTGGTCGCTGTAGCGCGCAGTGCGATCGTGATCGAAGCCGCCGTGCAGGTTGCTGCCCATTTCGCCGGTGTAGCCGAAGGTGAAGTCGTAGCCCTGGGCCTTGAGTGAGGTGCGGGCGCCGCCCCAGTCGCCGAACATCCAGGGCGAGTCGTTGGCGAAGGCTGCGGTTGCGCTGACGCTGGGCGAAAAGCCGCCAAGCAGGGCAGTGAGGGCAAGGCCCGGGTATGGATTCTTCGGCAGTTGGAGCATGAGATAGCGCTGTCTTTTGATTATTGAAAAAAACGCAAGCGCATCGAGGAGCGGGCTCTTCGATGGAAATGGCTGCAGGGATTTAGAAGTGAAGCGTTTCAGCTTGCGGTGGGGAGGATATAGCGGAAGTTGTAAGAAAAAAAGACAAAATGTCGCAGGGGATTGTTGTCGCAGAGGTAACAGTCGGCACAGTTCCTGTTCCTGTAGGAGCGGCGGTTCGGCGCTCCGACT
>NZ_JABWRO010000154.1:0-11288 GCF_014268985.1 Pseudomonas sp. RW10S2
GTTTTCGATTCAGGCGGTCGGTACATTCGCTGAAAATTTTCCTCATGCTCCTTACGCCTTGAACCCACTACGGTGACGGCTATCGCCCCAACAACCCGGGCGCTCAACAGGAGCATCGCCATGATTCACCGCAACTTCACAGCCGAGCTGCATTGCAGGCATGGCCAGGTCGGGACCTCCCGCTGGCTGTCACCGTCCAAGCCGGACGGTGAAACAGAACGGGAGGGATGGCTGCTGACCGAAGCGGCCTATCAACACCCGCTCAGTACCTTCGTGCCACTCACGTTTCATTTCGAGTACCTGAAAGAAAAACAGACCGCCACCCGATCTCATTATCGGATCAGTTGCCTGAATAACTTTACAGTCAGCAGCTTCGAATATGCCGGCGCCAGAATGGAACAGAACTATAAGGGATGGCTCGGCCTGTATGGCACCGGCTTGTTGGGCAAAGCGATCGACAGCATCACCAGGCCCCTGCTCGGCCCTGGCGAAAGCTTGTGGAAGATCGAAACGCTCACAAATTGGGATGGCAATCCGAACAGCGCGCCGAACATTCCGTTCTACCTGCGTGACGCCCTGGGGCACAGGGTTTCCCAACTGAAGATCTGGGATGGCGCCTACCTCAATGCCGGAGAGTTGAACGGCGAGATTCTCGAGTTTCGACTGCAAAACATTCAGGACGCCTGAGCCATCAAAAAATGAACGATCCCGACCAGGAAGCCTGGCTCCTGGTCGGGCATCACTCAATTCGCCTTGTCGGTTTCCGGCTCGACCTGACTGCCCTGGACCTGCCCTGGCTCATCTTCGGTATCCTCCGCCGCCACCGGCGCCTGCATCACGTCCTGCACGGTCTGCTCATCGACCCGTGGATCGAGCGCCGCAGACAACGGCGAACCTGCCGCAGGCATCGCCACGTGGCCCAGCGGTGCATCCTGAACCTGGTGCAGCCCGGTGACCGCCTTCGGTCGAATACGCCACACCAGCACCAGGGCAAAGAAAGTGAAGAAGGCATAGAGCATCTGTGCGCCCAACGCCTTCATCAGCACGCCCGCCACCAGCGGACCGATGCTCGCACCCACGCCATAGGTGACCAGCAGCATCGCCGTCAACGATACCCGCCGCTCACTTTCCACATGGTCATTGGAGAACGCCACGGCCAATGGATAGAGGCAGAACTGCAGCAACGAAACGATGAAGCCAGCCGCGAACAGCAACTCCAGCGGCACACTGGGCAGCAGCGCCAACGGCAGCGACACCACCGCCAGGCCGATCGACACGCTGCGGATCAGCACCGCTCGATCATAGCGATCCGACAGCCAGCCCAGGGGCCACTGCACTAACAGCCCGGCGAAAATACAACAGCCCATGAACAGACCGACCTGCTCGGTGCTCAGCCCCTGGCGCGCCGCATACAGGGGGGCCAGACCATAGAAGGAACCGACGATCAGTCCCGCGCCAAGCACGGTACTCAGCGACTGCGGCACCCGCTTGATGAAGAATTTCGGCTCCATCGGCGCCGGCCGCAGCGGTGCCGGGTGAATGCGCCGAGTCATCGCCACCGGCACCAGGCACAGGGCAAAGCACATGGCGACCAGCATCAGCAGCTCAGGCCCCAGTGCCGGATGCACCACCAGGATCAACTGACCCAGCACCAACCCAAGATAGGACGCGATCATGTAGCCGCTGAATACCGCACCGCGCTGCTTGGCGTCGGCCTGCTCGTTGAGCCAGCTCTCGATGACCATGTACTGGCACATCATGCCCAGGCCGACGATCATGCGCAGGCCGATCCAGGCCGGTACGTAATCGGTCAGCCCATGCCCCAGCACCGCCGCACCGACGATGCCGGCGCAGGTGGCATACGCACGAATGTGCCCGACCCGAGCGATCAATCGGTGACCGACCTTGCCGCCCACGGCCAGACCGAAATAGTTGGCTGCCATCAGCGCACCGACCCACAGGCTGTCGACATGGTCGGCAGCCAGGCGCAACGCCAGGTAGGTACTCAACAGGCCTGAGCCGATCAGCATCATCAGGGCGGCGAAGTACAACGAGCGAAATGACTTCCAGATCTGGCGCATGCGTCCCCGCGGGCTCCTTGGGCAGGTGTGGTGCTGCTGGCAAGCATAAGGGCAATTTCCCGGACGCGGGCCCCTGGCAGTGAAAAAAAGCCAGGAGCGGCGCGCCGGGCAAAGCTTCTGTCGCGATCAGGCCTGCGCGGCCAGCACCCTACGCTCCCACGGCGTGATCTCATCGAAGAAATCCGTCAATTCCAGGGTCTTGGTGGCGACGTATCCTTCGATGAACTCCTCGCCAAACAGTTCCCGCGCCAACGTGCTGCGACGCAGGCGCTCGATGCCCGCGTGCAGCGTACACGGCAGGCTCAGGTGCTCGGGCACCACGAACTCGCCCTGGATCGCCGCAGTGGGCTGCAGCTTGCGCTCGATGCCATGCAGCCCGGCCGCAAGGCTTGCGGCAATCGCCAGGTAGGGGTTGGTGTCGGCGCCCGGCAGACGATTTTCCACACGCCGCGCTACCGGTGAACTGGCCGGGATGCGCAGGCCAGCCGCGCGATTGTCCTCTGACCAGCAAGCATTGTTCGGCGAGGCGTAAGGGTGGCACAGACGCTGGTAGGAGTTGACGTTGGGCGCGAACAGCGCGGTGAAGTCGGCCATGCACGCCTGCAAGCCGCCGATGAAGTGATGGAAGGTGTCGGTTGCCCTGCCCTGCTCGTCACTGAACACGTTACGACCGGTGCCGATCTCCACCAGGCTCTGGTGGATGTGCATCGAGCTGCCGGGGGTATGCGCCAGCGGCTTGGCCATGCACACCACGGTCAAGCCGTGTTTGAGTGCAACTTCCTTGAGCAGATGCTTGAACAGGAAGGTCTGGTCGGCCAGCAGCAGCGGATCACCGTGCAACAGGTTGATCTCGAACTGGCTGACGCCCATCTCGTGCATGAACGTGTCGCGTGGCAAGCCCAGTGCTGCCATGCACCGGTAGACCTCGCTGAAGAAAGGCCGCAGGCCATTGTTGGAACTGACGCTGAAGGCCGAGTGGCCCAGCTCGCGGCGCCCGTCCCTGCCCAGCGGTGGCTGGAACGGTTGGCCCGGATCACTGTTCGGGGCGAAGACGAAGAACTCCAGTTCGGTGGCCACCACCGGCGCAAGCCCCAGCGCCGCATAACGAGCGATCACCGCCTTGAGCAGACCACGGGTGGAGAGCCCCGAGGGCGTGCCATCGAGCTCGACCGCATCGCAGATCGCCAAGGCCCGTGGGCTGTCGCTCCACGGCAGGACATGAGTTTGCGCAGGATCAGCGACCAGTGCCAGGTCGCCGTCATCACTGCCATAGAACCTTGCCGGCGGATAGCCGCCCATGATGCATTGCAGCAGCACCCCACGCGCCATCTGCAGGCGCCGGCCTTCGAGGAAGCCCTCGGCGGTCATCACCTTGCCGCGTGGGACGCCATTGAGGTCAGGGGTGACGCATTCGATTTCGTCGATGCCGGTCAGGCGCTCGGTCGTCATGACGCTGGTCCTTGTTGTTGTAGGCATGCCGCAAAGGGCGACAGCCACAACATAGGCCGAGGGTGTTTAAAATATCAAGCACCCTGTCGGGCGGTGGCGATAGAGCCTGAACTGACAACTACTCGCGCAAGGTCATGCCATTGGCCGGCAACGGCAATGCGGTCTTGTAGCGCACCTGCTTGAGCGCAAAACTGGAGCGGATATTGGCCACCCCCGGCAGCCGCGTCAGGTAATCGAGAAACCGCTCCAACGCCTGGATGCTCGGCAACAGCACGCGCAGCAGGTAATCCGGATCGCCTGTCATCAGGTAGCACTCCATCACCTCAGGCCGCTCGGCGATCTCCTCCTCGAAGCGATGCAACGACTGCTCCACCTGCTTCTCCAGGCTGACATGGATGAACACGTTGACATCCAGGCCCAGCGCTTCGGGCGACAGCAAGGTCACTTGCTGGCGGATCACCCCCAGTTCCTCCATCGCCTTGACCCGGTTGAAACAGGGGGTCGGCGAGAGGTTCACCGAACGCGCAAGCTCCGCGTTGGTGATCCGGGCGTTCTCCTGGAGGCTGTTGAGAATGCCGATATCCGTACGATCAAGTTTACGCATGAGGCAAATTCACCTGATTCTTGTGTTTATTCAGAATGTTTATCTGCGCCGCGTGATAAAGGCAATGAACTTGAGAGAAAAATTCTCCGGCCCAGCCTCTAAGATGTAAATGACGCTGACCTACCAGTCACAAGCCGGTAGTCAGCGGCGGCCGCTTCAGAGCTCACAAAAACAACATTCGAGCGAGCGTAAAAAGCATGAACGAGTACGCCCCCCTGCGTTTGCATGTGCCCGAGCCCACAGGCCGGCCAGGCTGCCAGACCGATTTCTCCTACCTGCGTCTGAACGACGCCGGTCAAGTCCGTAAACCACCTATCGACGTAGAGCCCGCCGACACTGCGGACCTCTCCTATAGCCTTGTGCGTGTGCTCGACGAGCACGGCAATGCTGTCGGCCCCTGGGCCGAGGGCATCGACCCGCAGGTGCTGCGCCAAGGCATGCACGCCATGCTCAAGACGCGCATCTTCGACAGCCGCATGGTGGTCGCCCAGCGCCAGAAGAAGATGTCCTTCTACATGCAGAGCCTGGGCGAGGAAGCCATTGGCAGTGGTCAGGCATTGGCCCTGAACCGCACCGACATGTGCTTCCCCACCTACCGCCAGCAGAGCATCCTGATGGCCCGCGACGTGTCGCTGGTGGAGATGATCTGCCAACTGCTGTCCAACACCCGCGACCCACTCAAGGGCCGCCAGCTGCCGATCATGTACTCGGTGCGCGAGGCGGGCTTCTTCACCATCAGCGGCAACCTGGCGACCCAGTTCGTGCAGGCGGTCGGCTGGGCCATGGCGTCGGCGATCAAGGGTGATACCAAGATCGCCTCGGCCTGGATCGGTGACGGTGCCACTGCCGAATCCGACTTCCACACTGCCCTGACCTTTGCCCACGTCTACCGCGCCCCGGTGATCCTCAACGTGGTCAACAACCAGTGGGCAATTTCCACCTTCCAGGCCATCGCCGGTGGTGAGTCGACTACCTTCGCCGGCCGTGGCGTGGGCTGCGGCATCGCCTCGCTGCGGGTCGACGGCAACGACTTCGTCGCCGTGTACGCCGCTTCGCGCTGGGCCGCCGAACGTGCCCGCCGTGGCCTGGGCCCGACACTGATCGAATGGGTCACCTACCGTGCCGGCCCGCACTCCACCTCGGACGATCCGTCCAAATACCGCCCGGCCGACGACTGGAGCCACTTCCCGCTGGGCGACCCGATCCTTCGCCTCAAGCAGCACCTGATCAAGGCCGGCCACTGGTCCGAAGAAGAGCACCAGGCCGTCAGTGCCGAGCTCGAGGCCGAGGTGATCAAGGCACAGAAGGATGCCGAACAGTTCGGCACCCTCGCCAATGGCCATATCCCCAGCGCCGCCTCGATGTTCGAGGACGTGTACAAGGAAATGCCCGATCACCTGCGCCGTCAACGCCAGGAACTGGGGGTTTGAGATGAACGATCACAACAACAGCATCAACCCGGAAACCGCCATGGCCACCACTACCATGACCATGATCCAGGCCCTGCGCTCGGCCATGGATGTCATGCTCGAGCGCGACGACGACGTGGTGATCTACGGCCAGGACGTCGGCTACTTCGGCGGCGTGTTCCGCTGCACCGAAGGCCTGCAGACCAAGTACGGCAAGTCGCGGGTGTTCGATGCACCGATCTCCGAGAGCGGCATCGTCGGCACCGCCGTGGGCATGGGTGCCTACGGCCTGCGCCCGGTGGTGGAAATCCAGTTCGCCGACTACTTCTACCCCGCCTCCGACCAGATCGTCTCGGAGATGGCTCGCCTGCGGTATCGTTCGGCCGGCGAATTCATCTCGCCGCTGACCCTGCGCATGCCCTGCGGCGGCGGTATCTACGGCGGCCAGACCCACAGCCAGAGCCCCGAAGCGATGTTCACCCAGGTCTGCGGCCTGCGCACGGTGATGCCATCCAACCCCTATGACGCCAAGGGCCTGCTGATCGCGTCGATCGAATGCGACGACCCAGTGATCTTCCTCGAGCCCAAGCGCTTGTACAACGGCCCGTTCGACGGCCACCACGACCGCCCGGTAACACCCTGGTCGAAGCACCCGCACAGTGCCGTGCCCGACGGCTACTACAAGGTGCCGCTGGACAAGGCGGCGATCACCCGCCCCGGCAACGATGTCACCGTGCTGACCTACGGCACCACGGTCTACGTGGCCCAAGTGGCCGCCGAGGAGAGCGGCGTCGACGCCGAGGTCATCGACCTGCGCAGCCTCTGGCCGCTGGACCTGGAAACCATCGTCGCCTCGGTGAAGAAGACCGGGCGTTGCGTGGTGGTCCACGAGGCCACTCGTACGTGCGGCTTCGGCGCCGAGCTGGTGTCGCTGGTCCAGGAGCATTGCTTCCATCACCTCGAAGCGCCGATCGAGCGCGTCACCGGCTGGGACACCCCCTACCCCCACGCACAGGAATGGGCTTACTTCCCAGGTCCTTCGCGGGTAGGTGCGGCATTGAAACGGGTCATGGAGGTCTGAATGGGCACGCACGTCATCAAGATGCCGGATATCGGTGAAGGCATCGCGCAGGTCGAACTGGTGGAATGGTTCGTCAAGGTCGGCGATGTGATCGCAGAGGACCAGGTGGTGGCCGATGTCATGACCGACAAGGCCACGGTAGAAATTCCCTCGCCGGTCAGCGGCAAGGTCTTGGCCCTGGGAGGCCAGCCCGGCGAGGTCATGGCGGTCGGCAGCGAGCTGATCCGTATCGAAGTCGAAGGCAGCGGCAACCACGTCGACGCGCCGCAGGCCAAGCCGGCCGAGCCGCACGTCGCGCCGGCCCCTGCGCCAGCCCAGACAAGGAGCGAGCCGCAGCCCGAAAGCCGTCCGCAGCCGGCCACAAGCCACGCCGTCGCGCCCATCGTCCCGCGCGAGGCGCATGACAAACCACTGGCCTCACCCGCCGTGCGCAAGCGTGCGCTGGATGCCGGTATCGAGTTGCGTTACGTGCACGGCAGCGGCCCGGCCGGGCGCATCCTGCACGAAGACCTCGACGCTTTCATCAGCAAGCCGCAGACCGCCCTCGGCCAGGCGCCAGCCGGCTACGGCAAGCGCACCGACAGCGAGCAGGTGCCGGTGATCGGCCTGCGCCGCAAGATCGCCCAGCGCATGCAGGATGCCAAGCGCCGCGTCGCGCACTTCAGCTATGTCGAGGAAATCGACGTCACCCAGCTCGAAGCCCTGCGCCAACAGCTCAACGCCAAGCATGGCGAGAGCCGTGGCAAGCTCACGCTGCTGCCGTTCCTGGTACGCGCCATGGTCGTCGCCCTGCGCGATTTCCCGCAGATCAACGCCACCTACGACGACGAGGCCCAGGTCATCACCCGCCACGGCGCCGTACATGTGGGCATCGCCACCCAAGGTGACAACGGCCTGATGGTGCCGGTACTGCGCCATGCCGAAGCCGGCAGCCTGTGGAGCAACGCCAGCGAGATCGCCCGCGTGGCCCATGCCGCGCGCAACAACAAGGCCAGCCGCGAAGAGCTGTCCGGCTCGACCATCACCCTGACCAGCCTCGGTGCCCTGGGCGGTATCGTCAGCACGCCGGTGGTCAACACCCCGGAGGTGGCGATCGTCGGCGTCAACCGCATGGTCGAGCGCCCGGTGGTGATAGATGGCCAGATCGTGGTGCGCAAGATGATGAACCTGTCCAGTTCGTTCGACCATCGCGTGGTCGACGGAATGGACGCCGCCCTGTTCATTCAGGCCGTGCGCGGCCTGCTGGAACAGCCCGCCTGCCTGTTCGTGGAGTGAGCATGCAACAGATTCTTGATACCACCCTGCTGATTGTCGGTGGTGGCCCCGGCGGCTACGTGGCCGCCATCCGCGCCGGGCAACTGGGCATTCCCACCGTGCTGGTCGAAGGGCAGGCGCTGGGTGGCACCTGCCTGAACATCGGCTGCATCCCATCCAAGGCGCTGATCCACGTGGCCGAGCAGTTCCACCAGACCCGCCGCTACGCCGAAGGTTCGGCGCTGGGCATCAGCGTCTCGGCACCGCACCTGGACATCACGCGCAGCGTCGAATGGAAGGACGGCATCGTCGACCGCCTCACCAGCGGTGTGGCTGCCCTGCTGAAGAAACATGGCGTGAAGGTGCTCCATGGCTGGGCGAAGATCCTCGACGGCAAGAACGTCGAGGTCGACGGCCAGCGCATCCAGTGCGAACACCTGTTGCTGGCGACCGGCTCGAGCAGCGTCGAGCTGCCGATGCTGCCGCTGGGCGGGCCGGTGATCTCCTCTACCGAGGCCCTGGCACCGAAAAGCCTGCCGCAACACCTAGTGGTGGTCGGCGGCGGCTATATCGGCCTGGAGCTGGGCATCGCCTACCGCAAGCTCGGTGCGCGCGTGAGCGTGGTAGAAGCGCGTGATCGCATACTGCCCACTTACGACGCCGAGCTGACCGCACCGGTGGCCGAGTCGCTGAAAAAACTCGGCATCGCACTGCACCTGGGACACAGCGTGGAAGGCTACGAACAGGGCTGCCTGCTGGCGCGCGACGGCGCAGGCGAACAGTTGCGCCTGGAGGCCGATCAGGTACTGGTCGCCGTTGGCCGTCGGCCACGCACCCAGGGCTTCGGCCTGGAGAGCCTGGCACTGAAGATGAACGGTGCGGCGATCGCCATCGACGAGCGCTGCCAGACCAGCATGCGCAACGTCTGGGCGATCGGTGACGTGGCCGGCGAACCGATGCTCGCACACCGCGCCATGGCCCAGGGCGAGATGGTCGCCGAACTTGTCGCTGGCAAGACTCGGCGCTTCGAGCCCACTGCGATTGCCGCAGTCTGCTTCACCGATCCGGAAGTCGTGGTGGCCGGCAAGACCCCGGACCAAGCCGCCGCGCTGGGCCTGGACTGCATCGTTGCGCAGTTCCCCTTCGCCGCCAATGGCCGGGCGATGAGCCTTGAGTCGAAAAGCGGTTTCGTGCGTGTCGTCGCGCGTCGCGACAACCACCTGATCCTTGGCTGGCAAGCAGTCGGCGTAGCGGTTTCCGAACTCTCCACTGCCTTTGCCCAATCCCTGGAAATGGGCGCGCGGCTGGAAGACGTGGCCGGCACCATCCATGCCCATCCGACCCTGGGCGAGGCCGTGCAGGAGGCTGCATTGCGGGCATTGGGGCACGCACTGCATATCTGAACAGCACTGAAGCGGCGAAAGCCGACTTGACCCGTCGCACCTTGGGTGCGGTGGGTCTTTTTTTGCCGGCGGCAAGGCACGGGTGTTGCCACCAGCCTGTTTGCCGATAGCGGCAAGCCACTTCCTCCTGCGGGCAATCCGCTGCCCTGGCGCTCAGCGCAATGCAGCTACAGCCCTCGCCGCTTCTGGCTTCGGTAGTCTGGCACAGGTTTTGCCGCTAGCTCTGCGCGTTTTACCATCCAAGGAGGAAACACATGATGATCAGCCTCAATGGGCTGGGCTGGCAGACTGCGGTGCAACAACCGCACCGGGTCAACCATGACACTGTCCAGGCCGATATCCTGCCGCAGCGTCAGGCCCTGGCCACCAGCAACACGACAGCCCAACAGAACAGCCAAGGCAACACCTCGCAGCAGAACGCCGAAGACGCCCGCCAGGAAGCCTTCGCCAAGCTCAAGGTCGCCCTGCAGAACCCCGATATCGCCGCGCGCCAGCAAGCCAGTGCATCTAAGCAGCCGGCCAGCAACGCCCTGCAGGAGTTCCGCGACTACATGTCCAAGTCGCCGGAGGAAAAGATCAAGGAGAAGATCCTGCAGGAGCTTGGCATGACCGAAGAGGACTACAACGCCCTGCCTGCGGAGAAGAAACAGAAGATCGACGAACAGATTGCCCAGCGCATGAAAGAAGACGTCGAACTCAAGACCCAGGCCAAGCTGCAGCAGCAGGCTGAACGTGCAGCCGCCAACACGGCCGACATGACCCAGGCCAGCGAGACCAGCAAGCAGCAGGAAGACAAGGAAAAGGCACTGTCGGTCTGAACGACATGATCACGGTGGCCGGTGCGATACCGGTCGTCGTGCGTCGTGGCGAATCTCTGCGATTCGTCCAGCGCTGGAAAGACGGCAACAGGGAGTGGTAGGCGGAATTGCGAAGGATGTGTCCCCTGCTGGAATCGAACCAGCATCTAGCCCTTAGGAGGGGCTTGTTCTATCCGTTGAACTAAGGGGACATCACGCCGCGCATTCTACGCAAATTCAGTGGCTTGGAGAAGCCATCCGAAACGGCGCAGGCGGTCAGCGGCGAGCATGGTAACCAGCGCTCGACCGTTTGTCATGCCCGAGGCTGGCATTTCGATGTAGTCCATTTCTGCGTTTTCTCGCCGTCTCCACGCTGCCCGGCGGTTCAATTGCATATTAATGGCA
Source organism: Pseudomonas sp. RW10S2 (assembly GCF_014268985.1). Classification (NCBI taxonomy): domain Bacteria; kingdom Pseudomonadati; phylum Pseudomonadota; class Gammaproteobacteria; order Pseudomonadales; family Pseudomonadaceae; genus Pseudomonas; species Pseudomonas sp. RW10S2. Next base: position 10,484 of record NZ_JABWRO010000154.1, read on the forward strand.
TCGTCAGGGAATTTTTTGCGTAGGTGCGGTCAAAACGTGAACGTCGGGCGCTTCGGCCTGATGGGGAACGCTTGCGTCATGTTGCATAGCCACTATGCTCAAGGATAGGGAAATCTTGCGAGTTTGATGATTTTCCCCAGGCCTTTGCCGAGTTTTACAAGATTTTGACAGCAAAGGCCTGACAGAAGGTCGAGATGGGAAAGAGTAAAACTTTTCAAACCAGTACTCATTTCTGATAATTGGTACTGGCAGAAAGCCTTTACCCGGATCACTATTTGTCACAGAATTGACGCCAAGGAAACGGCGACCATGAGGCAAGATGAGCATCCAAAATCACATCACGGTTGAACATTTTGTCGTCGCGACGGTCGTACCGACTACCGTGCGGCCAATTTGAGAACCGCTTCCCCTGAACCAGAACAACCGGTCAATTTATATGCGCCCAATGAAACAGGCTATCTACTCCAGCCGCACCGCTGACAAATTCGTCGTCCGCCTGCCTGACGGGATGCGTGAGCGCATTGCCGAGGTAGCGCGCAACCATCACCGCAGCATGAACTCCGAAATCATCGCCCGCTTGGAGCAAAGCCTCATCCAGGAAGGTGCACTGGGCGACGAGTTGAGCATGCGCCTGGACAGCCCTGAACTGTCCCTGCACGAACGCGAGTTGCTGCAACGCTTCCGTCAACTCACCCACCGCCAGCAGAACGCGCTGGTCGCCCTCATCGCTCACGATGTGGAAATGGCAGCCGACGCCTCCTGAGGTTTCCAACGCCCACGAAAAAAGCCAGCGCAAGCTGGCTTT
>NZ_JABWRO010000155.1:0-11277 GCF_014268985.1 Pseudomonas sp. RW10S2
CAGAAAAAGGCAGCCGAATCGAAAGTCAGCTGGCCAACCGTTTGTCGTAGACGTGGCAAGCCTTGCCCTCGGAGCGCTTCAACGTCCCGCAGGGCTGCAGGCGAATCTGCGTGCTGATGCCGATGTAGGTCTTGATCTGCTTGCTCAGCTCACCCACAAGCGCCTTGCGCGTAGCGTCGTCCAGGTACTGGCTGTCGGCACGTAACTCCACGTGCACTTCCACACTATCGAGATTGCCATTGCGATACAGATGAATCTCGTAAAGCTCGGAAAGCTGTTTTATTTTCAGCACCTGCTCTTCGATCTGCGTGGGGAACACATTGACCCCGCGGATGATCAGCATGTCGTCGCTGCGCCCGGTGATCTTGCCGATCCGCCGCATCGGCCGTGCCGTGCCGGGCAGCAGGCGGGTCAGGTCGCGGGTGCGGTAGCGCACCATCGGTAGCGCCTCCTTGCTCAGTGACGTGAACACCAGCTCGCCCAGTTGCCCATCCGGCAGGACCTCGCCAGACACCGGGTCGATGATCTCGGGATAGAAATGGTCTTCCCAGATGGTCGGGCCGTCCTTGGTCTCGATGCACTCCATGGCCACGCCCGGCCCCATGATTTCCGACAGGCCATAGATATCCAGGGCGTTGATACCCAGGCGTTGTTCGATGGAGCGGCGCAGCTCGTCGGTCCAGGGTTCGGCACCGAAGATGCCCAGGCGCAGCTTGAGGTCGTTGGGGTCGATGCCCTGGCGTTCGATCTCGTCGGCCAGGTTGAGCATGTACGACGGCGTGACCATGATGATGTCGGGCTGGAAGTCGCGGATCAGCTGCACCTGCTTCTCGGTCTGGCCGCCGGACATGGGGATCACCGTGCAGCCCAGGCGCTCGGCGCCGTAGTGAGCGCCCAGGCCACCGGTGAACAGGCCGTAGCCATAGGAGACATGCACCTTGTCGCCCTTGCGTCCGCCTGCGGCGCGGATCGAACGGGCGACCACGTTGGCCCAGGTGTCGATGTCGTTCTGGGTGTACCCGACCACCGTGGGTTTGCCCGTGGTGCCGCTGGAGGCGTGCAGGCGTACCACTTCCTCCTGGGGGACGGCGAACATGCCGTAAGGGTAGTTGTCACGCAGGTCGCTCTTGCCGGTGAAGGGGAAGCGCGACAGGTCTTCGAGCGACTTCAGGTCGTCCGGGTGGGCGCCGCAGGCGTCGAAACGCTGGCGGTACAGCGGCACCTTGTCGTAGGCGTGGCGCAGGCTCCAGCGCAGGCGTTCGAGCTGGTGCTGGCGCAGGGCGTCGACACTGGCGGTTTCCATGGGGTCAAGCAGGGCGCGTTCGGCATCGTGGTACATGTTCATGGCTTCACTCGAGTTGTTCTTGTACGCCGGCCCGTCGAGGGGCCGTGAGTGTCATGGTGGGCAGCATACTGCCCGTTGCAGCGTGGGTCGCGGTCCGTTGGTCGAGGTGCCTCAAAGGCGCTCGATCACCATGGCGATGCCCTGGCCGACGCCGATGCACATGGTGCACAGGGCGTAGCGCCCGCCGGTCAGCTCCAGTTCGTGCAGGGCAGTGGTGACCAGCCGTGCGCCACTCATGCCCAGCGGATGACCCAGGGCGATGGCGCCACCGTTGGGGTTGACCCGTGGATCGTCGTCGGCAACGCCCAGCTCGCGCAGCACTGCCAGCCCTTGGGCGGCGAAGGCTTCGTTGAGCTCGATCACGTCCATGTCGGCCAGGGCAAGGCCGGTCAGTTCCAGCACTTTGCGCGTCGCTGGCACCGGGCCGATGCCCATGATGCGCGGCTCGACACCGGCTGCGGCCATGCCGACGATCCGCCCGCGAGCCTTCAGGCCGTGGCGGCGGGCTGCGCTGCTGCTGGCCAGCAGCAGTGCGCAAGCACCGTCGTTGACCCCCGACGCGTTGCCGGCGGTGACGCTGCCACCTTCGCGAAACGGCGTGCCAAGGCGCGCCAATTGCTCCAGGGTGGTGTCGCCGCGCGGGTGTTCATCCTGTTCGACCACCTTGGCCGGGCCCTTGCGCTGGGCGATCTCGACCGGGACGATTTCGCGCGCCAGGCGGCCATTGGCCTGGGCGGCGGCAGCCTTGTGCTGGCTGCGCAGGGCAAAGGCGTCCTGGTCGGCGCGCGAGATGCCGAACTGCTCGGCAACGTTCTCGGCGGTCTCGGGCATCGAATCGATGCCGTATTGCGCTTTCATCAGGATGTTGACGAAGCGCCAGCCGATGGTGGTGTCGAACAGTTGCGCACTGCGGCCGAAGGCCTGTTCGGCCTTGCCCATGACGAAGGGCGCGCGGGACATGGATTCGACGCCGCCGGCCAGCATCAGCCCGGCCTCGCCACAGCGCAGGGCACGGGCGGCGTTGCCGATGGCGTCCAGGCCCGAGCCGCACAGGCGGTTGAGGGTGGTGCCCGGCACCTCGACAGGCAGCCCGGCCAGCAGCGTCGCCATGTGCGCAACGTTGCGGTTGTCTTCGCCGGCCTGGTTGGCGCAGCCGAGGATCACATCGTCTATGGCGTGCCAGTCCAGCTCTGGATGGCGGGCGATCAATGCCTTGATCGGGATCGCCGCCAGGTCGTCGGCACGCACGCTGCTCAGGGCGCCGCCGTAGCGGCCGATGGGCGTGCGTACGGCGTCGATGATCAGGGCGTCGTTGAGGGTCGGTTCAGTCATCTTGCGTCTCCTGCGTCAGCACGCTGCCGCGCAACTTGTAGGACTTGCCATGGAACAGCGCCACCAGCTCGCCACGCTGGTTTTCCAGGCGCACGTCGTAGAGGCCGGTGCGGCTCTTGCGCACCACTTCGTGGGCGGTGGCGGTCAACTGGTCGCCGAGCAGCGCCGGGGCCACATAATCGATGCTGCAGCCCAGGGCCACGGTGGCCTCGTCGTGGCTGTTGCAGGCAAAGGCGAATGCCGAATCGGCCAGGGCGAAGAGAAAGCCGCCGTGGCAGGTGCCGTGGCCCTGGATCATGTCGGCGCGCACGGTCATGCGCACCGTGGCGCTGCCGGGGCCGGCCTCGAGCAGTTCGATGCCCATGCCTTGGGTCGCAGGGTCACGGGCGTACATGGCATTGGCACAGGCGCGGGCCAGCGCTTGGGGCGTGCGAGGTGTGTCAGTCATGCAGGCGGCCTCCTTCGGCATGGGTGCGGCGCAACAGCAGGGAAGGGCGATAGCGTTCTTCGCCGTAGGCCTGTTGCAGGTGTTCGAGGGTACGCAACGTGTGGGTAAGGCCCATGCGTTCGGCCCAGGCCAGCGGCCCCAGTGGATAATTGACCCCGGCGCACATGGCCAGGTCGATGTCTGCCGCCGAGGCGACGCCTTGCAGCACGGCATCGGCGGCTTCGTTGGCGAGCATGGCCACCGTGCGCAGCACGGCGAGCCCCGGCAGATCAGCCAGGGCGCTGACGGTGAACCCGGCGCGCTGGAGCAGTGCGACAACCTGATCGCGGGCTTCGATCGTGGTGCTCCTGGCCCAGGTGATGGCGATGCGGGTAGCGCTGCTGTAGTCCAGGGCGAGGTCGATCAGCACCAGATTCTGCAGCCCGTCGTCGCGGGCGCGCTGGCTGGCCAGGCGACCGTCGGACAGGGCCAGGATGGCGTCGTCAATGCGCAGCAAGCCCTGGCCGGCGCGCTGGGTCAGCTCGATGCCGCTGGCGCTCAGGCGTTGCAGCAGCGGCTGCATGACACCGAGGTCGCCCTCGACCACGCAGCGCGTGACCTCGGCAGCGCTGCGCAATTCGGCAGGCTGCGGGCGTACGGCGCCCTCGCGGTAGTCATGGAAACCCTGGCCGCTCTTGCGTCCCAGGCGCCCGGCTGCCACCAGTTCCTTCTGTACCTGCGAGGGTTGGAAGCGCAAATCCCCGTAGTAGGCGTCGAACACCGAGCAGGTGACGGCGTAGTTGACGTCGTGGCCGATCAGGTCGGTGAGTTCGAACGCGCCCATGCGGAACCCGCCGGCCTCGCGCAACAGTGCATCGAGGGTAGCGCAGTCGGCTGCGCCTTCCTGCAGCAGGCGCAGGCTCTCGGCGTAGAACGGACGGGCTACGCGATTGACGATGAAACCAGGGGTGGAGCGCGCATGCACCGGCTGCTTGCCCCAGGCCTTGGCTGTGTCGTACAGCGTATCGGCCACGGCCGGTTCGGTCGCAAGCCCCGACACGACTTCCACTAACGCCATCAAGGGTGCGGGATTGAAGAAATGCATGCCGACCACTTGCCCGGGACGAGCAAGCCCCGCTGCCAGGCGGGTAATCGACAACGACGAGGTGTTGCTGGCGAGGATGCAGGTTTCTGCGCAGAGGGCTTCGAGCTGGTGCAGCAGTTGCTGCTTGATCTCGAGGTTTTCCACGATCGCCTCGATCACCAGCGCTGCATCGGCCAAGGCCTCGAGGGACTCGGCAGGTTGCAGGCGGGCAGTGATCAGCTCGCGCTCACAGGCGCGCAGCTTGCCTTTTTCCACCTGGCGCGCCAATTGCCGGGCGATGCCGTCGATGGCCTGCGCTGCAGCGCCCGGGCGATTGTCATAAAGCCGGACTGGATGCCCGGCCTGGGCTGCAACCTGGGCAATGCCGGCACCCATGGCGCCAGCACCGATCACCGCAACCTGAGCGTCAATGTGCAAGGCGCTCATCTCAGCACCCCTTGAATGTCGGCGTACGCTTTTCCATGAAGGCGCTGACGCCTTCGCGGTAGTCGTCGCTGCGCCCCGCCAGGCGTTGCAGGTCGCGCTCGAGCGTCAGTTGCTGGTCGAAACTGTTGTCGAAGCTTGCGTTGAGGCTGCGCTTGATCAGTGCCAGGCCATAGGTGGGCTGAGCGGCCAGGTGCCGCGCCAGGCGCAGTGCTTCGTCGCGCAGCTCGGCATCGTCCACCACGCGGTGAATCAGCCCCCATTGCTCGGCCTGTTCGGCGCTCAGGCGCTCACCCAGCATGGTCAAGGCTTTCGCGCGGGCCATGCCGACCAGCCGCGGCAGCAGCCAGGTGCCGCCGGAATCCGGAATCAGGCCGATGCGGCAGAACGCCTGGATGAAGCTGGCCGAGCGGGCGGCCAGCACCAGGTCGCAGGCCAGTGGAATATTGGCGCCGGCGCCGGCGGCCACGCCGTTGACCGCGCAGATCACTGGCATCGGCAAGTCGCGCAGGCTGCGGATCAGCGGGTTGTAGAACTGCTCGATCGAATGACCCAGGTCGGGGCGCTCGGCGCCGGGGGCGACATTGCGATCGGACAGGTCCTGGCCGGCGCAGAAACCCCGGCCCTCGCCGGTCAGCAGCAGCACCCGCGCCTGCGCGCTCTGGCGCACCTGCTTGAGGGCCTCGCGCACCTCGAGGTGCATGTCGGCGTTGAAACTGTTGAGTTGCTCGGGGCGGTTGAGCGAGAGGAGGGCGACGCCGTCCTCGATGGAAAACAGGATGTGCTGGAAGCTCATGGCAAGCGCGCTCCGTCAGTCGGTGGAATCGAGTGGTTCAGCGGCCGATGAAGTTGGCCGGGCGTTTTTCCTGGAAGGCGCGGATGCCTTCGTCGCGGTCGGCAGTGCCGGCCAGCAGGGTGAAGGCATGTCGTTCGAAGCGCAGGCCGCTGGCGAGGTCCGTATCCTGGGCCTTGAGCAGGGCCTCTTTGGCCAGGCGCACGGCCAGGGGCGCCTTTTGCGCGATGCTGCGGGCCACCTGCAGGGCGCGTTCGACGGTCAGTTCGGGCTGGGTCATTTCGCTGATCAACCCGGCCTGCAAGGCATGGCGGGCATCGAGGGTTTCGCCGGTGAGCACCAGTTGCATGGCCAGGGGCTTGCCGACCGCGCGAAGCAGGCGCTGGGTGCCACCCGCGCCGGGGATGATGCCGAGGTTGATCTCTGGTTGGCCGAAGCGAGCGTCGGCCCCGGCGATCACGATATCGGCGCACATCACCAGCTCGCAGCCACCGCCCAGGGCGAAGCCGTTGACGGCGGCGATCAGGGGCTTGGGGAAGGCGGCGATGCGTTGCCAGTGGGCGACGCGGGGATCGTTGAGGATGCCGACCAGATCGCGCTCGGCCATCTCGTTGATATCGGCGCCGGCGGCAAAGGCCTTGCGATTGCCGGTGATGACCACCGCGCGGGTGTGTTCGTCGTGGGCAGCGGCGTCGAGTTCGTTGGCGAGTTCTGCCAGCAGCTCGGTATTCAGGGCGTTGAGGGCTTGCGGGCGGTGCAGGGTGATCAGGCGGACACCGTCCGCCGGGGCCTGCACAACGAGGTTGCTTGGCATGGTGGTACCTCAGGCTGCACGTTTGGCGCCGGTCAGGGCCGGCCAGTTCTTGGAATCGGTTGCAGTGGTGGCGCAAGTATAGGCTCAAAGCGATACGAAATATCAATATTAAAATTAAATTGGTGTATCTGAATATTCGAGAGTGATCGGTGGGGCTGCTGGAGACCCTTTGCATGCAGGGATTTAGCCTTCGTTTGCGGTGGCTGCGTAGAGCGAATCACAAGGCGATACAGCCATTTCGAAATTGACTGACTCACTTGAAGTGATACATGATCATCTAACGTCATGAATCACATTGAGTCGCTCCCATGCCCTGCTATCGCCTCGACGGCTTGACCCCCGTGGTCCATCCCACCGCCTATGTCCACCCCAGTGCCGTACTGATCGGCGATGTGATCGTCGGCCCCGGCTGTTATGTCGGGCCTCTCGCTGCGTTGCGGGGCGACTTCGGGCGCATCGTCCTTGAGGAGGGCGCCAATCTGCAGGACACCTGCGTGATGCATGGCTTTCCGGGTGGTGACACGGTCATCGAGCGCAATGGTCATGTTGGCCATGGCGCAGTGCTGCATGGGTGCCGAGTGGGGGCGGATGCGCTGATAGGCATGAATGCGGTGGTGATGGATGGTGCGCATATCGCGCCACGCTGCATCGTTGCGGCCACGGCATTCGTCAAGGCGGGCTTCACCTGCGAGGCGCAGAGCCTGGTGGTGGGCTCGCCGGCCCAGGTCAGGCGTGCACTGAGCGACGAGGAGGTCGCCTGGAAGCAGCGCGGCACTCAGGAGTACCAGGCACTTGCCAGGCGTTGCATGGCATCGATGGTGGAGTGTCCGCCGCTGAGTGCGGCCGAACCCGGGCGCCCGCGCATGGGCGATACGGGGCTGCGGCCGAAGGCGGGGCATGGCGCATGAGCATTGCCGTGTCGCGCCATGGTCAGGCGGGGCGGGGTAAAGGTATAGTCGGGGCTTTCCCCGCGCCCAGTTCCCCCATGAGCAGCCTCGTACCCCTGAATCACCTGATCACCCGCTTCCAGGAGCAGACGCCGATCCGCGCCAGCTCGCTGATCATCACGCTGTATGGCGATGCCGTCGAACCCCATGGTGGCACGGTGTGGCTGGGTAGCCTGATCGGCTTGCTGGAGCCCTTCGGTATCAACGAGCGGTTGATTCGCACCTCGATCTTCCGCCTCACCAAAGAAGGCTGGCTGACCGCTGAAAAGGTCGGTCGCCGCAGCTACTACAGCCTCACCGGCACCGGCCGACGACGCTTCGAGAAGGCATTCAAGCGGGTCTACAGTGCCAGCTTGCCAGCCTGGGACGGCGCCTGGACGCTGGTGCTGCTCTCGCAGTTGGACGTTGCCAGGCGCAAGGCAGTACGTGAAGAGCTGGAGTGGCAAGGCTTCGGAGCCATCGCCCCTAACGTCATGGGATGCCCACGCGCCGATCGCGCGGACCTCGCGGCGACCCTGCGCGAGCTGGAGGCCGAGGAAGACAGTATCGTCTTCGAGACCCATGCCCAGGAAATTCTCGCCTCCAAGGCCATGCGTGCGCAGGTCAAGGAGAGCTGGGGGATCGACGAACTGGGCCAGCACTACAGTGAGTTCATTCGGCTGTTCCGCCCGCTGTGGCAGGCACTGCGCGAGCAGGAAGCGCTGGAGGCGCAGGATTGCTTCCTGGCGCGCACCTTGTTGATCCACGAATACCGGCGTTTGCTGCTGCGGGATCCGCAGTTGCCTGACGAACTGTTGCCCGGCGATTGGGAAGGTCGCGCAGCGCGCCAGTTGTGCCGCAACCTCTATCGCCTGGTGTCGCCCAAGGCCGAAGCCTGGCTCAATGACACGCTGGAGACGGCGGACGGACCGCTACCGGATGCCAGTGAAAGTTTCTATCGTCGTTTTGGTGGTTTGAGCTGAAACAATACGTGGTACGTATCACGGTACATCTTAAGATTCGAGGCCGACGTACTGTTTTGGCCAGCACCTGAAAGCTGGCGCGCCCTGCAGGGCGCGGACCAGCAAGAGCGTATTGCTCAACCGCGTTCGACCAACCCCGCCAACACCGTCTGCAGATCGGTACGCGCCTGGCGCGGCGTGCCTTCAAAATCGATCCAGCCTGCATTGAAGCCATCCAGCATTTGCATGCGCGGTAGCGGGTTCTGCATTCCCTGCGCAAGGAACAGTGCCTCCCAGCTATCGCGCGGCACTGCATGCGCCTTCACTTCACGCCCGAGCACCTGGCCAAGCGCCGCTGCGAGCTGAAACGGTGTGACAGCCCGCGGGCCGGTCAGCTCCACCACCCGCACACCCTCGCAAGGTTCTTGCAGCAATTGCGCCGCGACGCGTCCGACATCGGCCGTGGCAACCATTTGCACTGGTTTGTCCAGTGGTTGCAGGAAGCTGTGTAGCACGCCTTCTTCTCGAGCGGGGGCGATGTCCCACAGGCTGTTCTCCATGAACCAGGCAGCGCGCAGGAACGTCACTGGCATGGGCAACTGCCCCAGCACATGTTCCATTTCACCCAGCTGCGATAGCAGGTTGGGGTGGCTGGCCTGCGCGCCAATGGTGGACAGGCACACCACGCGTGACGGTTTGCTGGCCAGCAGTGCTGCGTGCAGATTGGCGAGTATCGCGCGGGTTTCCGGGAAATCAGGGCGAGGGTCGAAGTTCGGCGGCAGCAGCACGAACACGGCAGTGGCGTCTTGGAAGGCTTGGGTCAGAGCGGCGCGGTCCTGCATGTCGGCTACCGCCACGCTTCACCCTTGGGCCTGCCAGATTTCGCCCTTGGCAGCGTCGCGCACCACGGCGCGTAACACGCTCGGTCACCCTGACCGACGAGGGGCGTCGTCTCTACGAACAGGTGGTGCCGCTGCTGGCGGCGCTGGACGAGGCAGCCAGTTCGATAACCGAGGGGGCGAGGGTGGTCAGGGGGCGGCTTCGGGTCAACGTCGATCCGTTCTTCGCCCGGCTGATACTCGGGCCACGCCTGGGTGGGTTTCTCGAAGCGCACCCGCAGCTGGAACTGGAACTGATCACCCGGGATCGCCCGGGCGATATGGTTGCCGACGGTTTCGACCTTGCCGTGCGTTTTGGCGAGCCCCGCGCGTCCAGCCTGGTGGCCCGAAAGCTGCTCGATACGCGCATTCTTACCGTGGCGGCGCCAACCTACCTCAAGCGCTTCGGCAGACCGGCACAACCGCAGGCGCTCGGCGAGCACCGTTGCATCCAGTTTCGTGATCCGCAGAGTGGCCAGCCCTTTGCCTGGGAATTTCATCGCGGCGCCGAGCGCGTGGTGGTAGACACCCGCGGGCAATTGCTGGTCAACGATGTGAGCAGCTTGCACAGTACCTGCCTTGCCGGCTACGGCATCGCGCAGGTGATGGCACTGGGCAGCGAGTTGCTGCTGGCCGAGGGGCGTCTGGTCGAGCTGTCCGAGGATTGGCCGGACGAGCGCTTCCCGCTATATGCCCTGTATCCCTCACGGCATCATCCGCCGGCCAAGGTGCGGGTGTTTCTTGATTTCTTCCTGGGGCTGGTCAACGGGGCGCAGGGGTAAGCGTGGGGCAGGGCGCTGTCATGCTTTCGTGCAGCGCTTTGGCAAACCAGGCCATGAACCATAAAGCATCGTCGTATGACGAGCAGGCAGTATTCGTCAATGAGGTTAGCGCGGCACTGGCCGAAAAGCCTTAATGCTGCTGGCCGGTAGCGTTCGGGCTTGACAGTTTGCGCGCTACCGGTGATGGATTGGGGGCGGGTTATAATGATTAAAATACATAACTCAACTAAATGAATATTTAGTTGAGTTATTGCTTTTGGGTATATGGGTTGGTCATCAGCATTGCCATGTTTAACCTACAATCTCGCTTCCCATTACTAGGAAGTAGGGTCATGTCTAAGCCACTCGTATTTCTCGATAATTGCACTTGGAATTTTCTTTACGCAAAACAGGTCGATCTTTTGGCTGAGCAAGGCGATGAATATAGGTTTACCGTCAGCGCTCGGGGTTTTATTGAAATTCCACCGCTCGATCATTCAAACGAATCTGTCAGACTTATCGGTATCTATGCTCGTGATCAACTCGACCGTCTTGCGGCTAAGCCTGCTAACCGATTTAGTTTTGGGTCTATTGGTGAGGATGCACCGTTAGGCACTGCCGGTTTTGGCAGCTTGGAGCCAGACGGAACCGTCACGGGAGGTGGGCATATGGGAAGCCTAGAAGGCCAGGCTTTCCGTGATGACCCGACCCAACACAAGAAAATCGGCGGATTGTCTGGTTGCAAGACGACCAACAGTGGCCTTCTGAGGCATGAAACTGATGTTGACTACGGTGAATGGTCACTCGACTTCCCTTTGATCACCGATAATCTCAAGGACTTTAAAAGTGCCAAATACCTGATCAGTATCAAGGATTGGCAGCATGGTTCCTTTGGAGATTTCGTGATCTCAGAACTGCGCCGGCTTTCATTCCCTGGCATATAGCTGTCCGTAGAGTGATCGTGAACTAGTAGTGGCAGTCCTCGGAAGTAATGTGCAAGGCAGCCTGCGGCCGGAGAATATTTTGATATTTCAAGTAGATAGATCGAAATTTAACAGCACTTGCTCAGCCAAAGGTTTAAGAATCACTTCCTGAATGTGGAAGTAATTTTTAAGACGAGGACGGGAATGAAGTGATTTTTAGACAGGTGAGACGACCGCTTCTGACCATCCAATCATACAGGCTTTACTGTCAGCGCGTTCTGCAGGGCTGCATTGTGCTGGCGTAGAGCTGAGTTTTCATCCCTGAGAATGTTCGCAGCCTCCGCAACACCCTGAAGCCTTCCTCTAAGCTCGGCGACATCTTCCGCTGCTTTGTTCTTGAGAATTCTTAGCTGGTCAAGCATGGCGTTTGCCTGCCGGAGTTCTTTATGAAGTCGTTCGGTTTTGCTGCGCTCTTCGTCGCGAACACGTGCGGTTTCCATCATCAAATGATTTTCTTTACGCTCAAGATGCTTAGCTGCATCCTCTCGTGCTGAAGCAGTGTAGTGGTCTACTAACCCCGGACACCCA
>NZ_JABWRO010000156.1:0-11210 GCF_014268985.1 Pseudomonas sp. RW10S2
ACAACCTGTGGGAGCGGGCTTGCCCGCGAAGCTTTTTATGGGGCGAACGGCAGTTCGCGCTTGTGCTGGGTCTTGCGGTAGGTGGCGACGATGATGTCGAACGCTGCCTGGTCAACCGGCTGCCCATGCAGGAAGGCATCGATCTGCTGATAGGTCACGCCATGTGATGCCTCGTCCGGCTTGCCTGGTTCCAGGTCTTCCAGGTCTGCAGTTGGCACCTTCTCCACCAGCGATTCCGGCGCACCGAAGCTGCGCGCGATCGCCCGCACCTGGTTCTTCACCAGCCCGCTCAGCGGCGCCAGGTCACAGGCACCATCACCGAACTTGGTAAAGAAGCCCATCACCGCCTCGGCGGCGTGGTCGGTGCCGATCACCAGGCCTGCGCGCGCGCCAGCGATGGTGTACTGGGCGACCATGCGGGTGCGCGCCTTGACGTTGCCAACGACGAAGTCGACCAGGGTCGGCGAGCCGTTCTTCAGCTCCACCACTTCGGCGGCCAGGGCTCGGACGGCCGGGGCGATATCGACGGTGTGCACTTCGTCTGCCTTGATCACCTCCAGGCAGGCCTGGGCGTCGTGTTCGTCGTGCTGCACCTGGTAGGGCAGGCGTACGGCTATGAAGGTGTAGGCCTTGTCGCCGGTCTCGGCGCGCAGCTCATTGACGGCGCGCTGGGCGAGCAGGGCGGCGGTCAGCGAATCGACGCCGCCGCTGATGCCCAGCACCAGGGTCTTGAGTCGGGCGTTGGCCAGGCAGTCCTTGATGAAGGCCACGCGCCGGGCCACTTCCTTCTCGAGCGCGGCGGCGTCGGCGAAGGGTGGCTGTACCTTGAGCGCCTGGGCAATCTCTTGCTGAACGGCTTGCATGGGTTACTCCTTGCTAGGGACTTTGAATACGTGACGCAGGTAGGCGACGAAGTTCTCGTCGCGGCATTGGGTCTTGGCGGCTTCGTCGGAAATCTTCGCCACTGGCGAGCCGTTGCAGTCGGTCATTTTAAGCACGATGCTCATCGGCGCCACATCCGGGATGTCACAGGTCAGGTTGGTGCCGATGCCGAAGCTGACATTGATGCGGCCGCGCAGTGCGCGGAAGATCTGCAGGGTGCGCGGCAGGTCCAGGCCATCGGAGAACACCAGGGTCTTGGTCATCGGATCGATCCCCAGCTTGCGATAGTGCGCGATGGCCTTTTCCGCCCAGGCCACCGGCTCGCCCGAATCGTGGCGCAGGCCGTCGAAGAGCTTGGCGAAGTACAGGTCGAAGTCGCCGAGGAACGCATCCATGGTGATGCAGTCGGTCAGGGCGATGCCGAGCAGCCCGCGGTACTCGCGTACCCAGCAGTCCAGCGCGGCGATCTGGCTGTCGATCAGCCGCGGGCCGAGCTGCTGGTGGGCCATGATCCATTCATGGGCCATGGTGCCGAGCGGCTTGATATCCAGTTTCCATGCCAGGTCGACGTTGCTGGTGCCGACGAAGCGTGCCGGGAAGTCATCGCGCATCACCCGTACCACCTCTTCCTGCACGCGGCTCGAGAAGCGTCGGCGGGTGCCGAAGTCGGCGACTTGCAGGGCGCTCAGCTCTTCTTCGCTGGCATTGGCGCGCAACCAGTCGAACTTGTGATAGAGCTGGTCGCGCGCAGTCTCAAGGCGCATCTGCGGATGCAGGGCGCGGTTGCGCACTTCGCTGATGATCGCCAGCAGCGGCACCTCGAACAGGATCACGTGCAGCCACGGGCCGCGCAGGCGCAGGAACAACTGGTCGTGCTCGATGCCGATGCGCAGGTAGCGCAGGTTGAAGCGGAACAGGCCGAGAAAGCGCAGGAAGTCGGGCTTGAGGAAGCTGATGCGTTCGAGGAACGCCAGTTGGCCGTCGTCGAGGGTGAGGTCGGCCAGCCGTTCGATCTGCTGACGGATTTCACCCAGATAGGGGCGCAGGTCTTCGCCGTTGCGGCAGCGGAATTCCCATTCCACGTCGGCGTCCGGGTAGTTGTGCAGGACGCCCTGCATCATGGTGAGCTTGTAGAAGTCGGTGTCGAGCAGGTTATGCACGATGCGCTCGGCGAATGCGCTCTCGCTCATCAAAAAGGCTCCGGAAGCAGCGAATGGCGGACATTGTGCCAGCCTTTTGGGTGTTGTGGTGTCTGGGCTGGCCTCTTCGCGGGCAAGCTCGCTCCTACAGGAGTGGGAGCGGGCTTGCCCGCGAAGAGGCCAGAACCGCCAGATCGGGTGTTTTTCCGTGCACCAGCTAGCCTTCAAACAGTGCTGCCTGTAGCAGTGACGCACCACCGGTGTGCACTTCGGTGACGTCATGCTGTTACAGGATGGTTGCACGTAAACACTTGCGAGGGTTGCAATGATGGCACCTTGCGGTTGCTCCTTTGTTTTGCGTTCAGTGGCGCCTGCCCTGTGGCAGACGGTTGCACGCTCAATAAAGAAACGACCGCCGGAGGTCTGCAGTGGCCCAGCGAAGTGTGTTTTTCCGGAAGACAAAACTGATGGCACGGCCCTTGCTCGGAGCACAGGGTTGATGAAGTTGTAGTGCCAACTAAAAAAACTCTAGGAGCACCACCTCATGTCGCAGACGTTTTACAAGAAAGGTTTCCTGGCACTGGCCGTGGCTACGGCACTGGGTGTTTCTTCGTATGTACAGGCCGACGTAAAGATCGGCGTAGCGGGCCCGATGACCGGCGCTAACGCAGCGTTTGGCGAGCAATACATGAAGGGTGCCCAGGCGGCAGCCGATGTGGTCAACAAGGCTGGCGGCATCAACGGCGAGAAGATCGTCCTGGTCAAGGGCGATGACGCGTGCGAGCCGAAGCAGGCCGTGGCCGTGGCCAACCGCCTGGTCGATCAGGACAAGGTGATCGGCGTGGTCGGACACTTCTGCTCCTCCAACACCATTCCCGCTTCCGAGGTGTACGACGAAGCCGGCGTCATCGCGATCACCCCCGGGTCGACCAACCCGCAGGTCACCGAGCGCGGCCTGTCGGCCATGTTCCGCATGTGCGGTCGTGACGACCAGCAGGGCATCGTCGCCGGCGACTACATCGTCGATGTGCTCAAGGGCAAGAAGGTCGCGGTCCTGCACGACAAGGACACCTATGGCCAGGGCCTGGCCGATGCGACCAAGGCGCAGCTCGAGAAGCGCGGCGTCAAGCCTGTGCTGTACGAAGGCCTGACCCGTGGCGAGAAGGACTTCAGTGCCGTGGTCACCAAGATCCGCTCCACCGGCGCCGACGTCGTCTACTTCGGCGGGCTGCACCCGGAAGCCGGTCCGCTGGTGCGCCAGCTGCGCGAGCAGGGCCTGAAGGACGTCAAGTTCATGTCCGACGACGGTATCGTCACCGACGAACTGGTGGCCACCGCAGGCGGTGCGCAGTACACCGACGGCGTGTACATGACCTTTGGTGCCGACCCGCGCCTGCTGCCAGACAGCAAGGCGGTGGTCGAGGAGTTCCGCAAGGCCGGCACCGAGCCTGAGGGCTACACCTTGTACGCCTACGCCTCGGTCCAGGCGCTGGCCGCCGCGTTCAACGGCGCCAAGTCGAACAAGGGCGAAGACGCCGCCAAGTGGCTCAAGGCCAATCCGGTCAAGACCGTCATGGGCGAGAAGAAGTGGGACAGCAAGGGCGACCTGACCGTCTCCGACTACGTGGTCTACCAGTGGGATGCCAACGGCAAGTACCACCAGCTGGAAAAACAAAAATAACAATGGCTTGAAGCCCGGTCGCCTTGGCGCACCGGGCCGCGGCCCCGCGGTATTTGTACTTTATCCGTAGATCTGCACAGTCCTGCGCGGCGAGGGACGCTCTACCCTTGCCCCCGCCGTGGTCGGCGCTCGTGCAATCTCAATAGGTGAGATTGCGTTATGGATGGTATTTTCCTGCAGCAACTGATCAATGGGCTGACCCTCGGGTCTGTCTATGGTCTGATCGCCATCGGCTACACAATGGTCTATGGCATCATCGGCATGATCAACTTCGCGCACGGCGAGGTGTATATGATCTCCGCGTATCTCGCGGCGATCAGCCTGGCATTGCTGGCCTACTTCGGTATCGAATCCTTCCCGCTGCTGATGCTTGGCACGCTGTTGTTCACCATTGTCGTCACCGGTGTCTATGGCTTCACCATCGAGCGCATCGCCTACAAGCCGCTGCGCAACTCCACTCGCCTGGCTCCGCTGATCAGCGCCATCGGCATCTCGCTGATCCTGCAGAACTACGCGCAGCTCAGCCAGGGCGCGCGTCAACAAGGCGTACCGACCCTGCTCGAAGGCGCCTGGCGCGTCGATATCGGCACCGGCTTCGTCCAGCTCACCTACACCAAGATCTTCATCCTGGTTGCCGCCTTCGTCGGCATGGGCCTGCTCACCTACGTGATCAAGTACACCAAGCTCGGGCGCATGTGCCGCGCCACCCAGCAGGACCGCAAGATGGCGTCGATCCTCGGGATCAACACCGACCGCGTGATCTCCTATGTGTTCGTCATCGGTGCGGTGATGGCGGCGCTGGCGGGTGTGCTGATCACCATGAACTACGGCACCTTCGACTTCTACGCGGGCTTCATCATCGGCATCAAGGCGTTCACTGCCGCGGTGCTCGGGGGCATCGGCTCGTTGCCGGGTGCCATGCTCGGCGGGATCATCCTGGGCATCTCCGAATCGCTGTTCTCTGGCCTGGTCAACTCCGACTACAAGGACGTGTTCAGCTTCTCGCTGTTGGTGATGATCCTCATCTTCCGTCCACAAGGCCTGCTCGGTCGCCCGCTCGTGGCTAAGGTGTGATCATGTCCGTTGCCAATACTGCCTCCACTTCTCCAAGCAAGGGCTTCGACATCAAGCGCAGCCTGATCGAGACCCTCGTCGCCGGCCTGCTGGCGCTCATCGTTTTCGGCCCGATCGTCGGCGTGGTGCTCGACGGCTACAGCTTCAATGCAGAACCCCGGCGAGTCGCGTGGCTGGTCGGCGGGGTGATGATCGGTCGCTTCGTGCTCAGCCTGTTCCTGCAGACACCCACCGGCCAACGCTTGCTGCAAGGCTTCGACAGCGGCGGCTCCGGCGTGCACGTGCTGGCTCCCGACTACAAGTCGCGCCTGCGCTACATCATCCCGGCGCTGATCGTCATCGCCATCGTCTTCCCGATCTTTGCCAACAAGTACCTGCTGACCGTGGTCATCCTCGGGCTGATCTACGTGCTGCTGGGCTTGGGCCTGAACATCGTGGTCGGCCTTGCCGGACTGCTCGACCTGGGTTACGTGGCGTTCTACGCCATCGGCGCCTACGGCCTGGCGTTGGGCTACCAGTACCTGGGGCTGGGCTTCTGGACCGTGCTGCCATTGGCGGCCATCGCTGCGGCGCTGGCGGGATGCATACTGGGCTTCCCGGTGCTGCGCATGCATGGCGACTACCTGGCGATCGTCACCCTGGGGTTCGGTGAAATCATTCGCCTGGTGCTGAACAACTGGTTGTCGTTCACCGGTGGCCCGAACGGCATGCCGGCGCCGTCGCCGACCTTCTTCGGGCTGGAGTTCGGCCGTCGGGCGAAGGATGGCGGGGTGCCGTTCCACGAGTTCTTCGGTATCGAATACAACGCCAACTACAAGTTCCTGTTCATCTACATCGTGCTGTTCCTGGTGGTATTGGCGGTGCTCTACATCAAGCACCGGCTCACGCGCATGCCGGTCGGTCGAGCCTGGGAGGCGCTGCGTGAAGACGAGATCGCCTGCCGTTCGATGGGCCTGAATCACGTGCTGGTCAAGCTTTCGGCCTTTACCCTGGGCGCCTCTACTGCGGGCCTTGCCGGGGTGTTCTTCGCCACTTACCAGGGTTTCGTCAACCCGTCGTCGTTCACCTTCTTCGAATCGGCCTTGATCCTGGCCATCGTCGTGCTTGGCGGCATGGGCTCGACCGTGGGCGTGGTGATCGCCGCCTTCGTGCTGACCGTGGCGCCGGAGCTGCTGCGCAGCTTCTCCGAGTACCGCGTGCTGCTGTTCGGTGTGCTGATGGTGCTGATGATGATCTGGCGACCGCGAGGGCTGATCCGCATCAGCCGCACTGGCGTGGTCCCACGTAAAGGAGTGGCGCCATGAGCGACGAAATCATTCTCTCGGTCGATAACCTGATGATGCAGTTCGGCGGCATCAAGGCGCTCAGCGACGTCAGCCTGAAGGTCAAGCGCAACCAGATCTTCGCCCTGATCGGCCCCAACGGCGCCGGCAAGACCACGGTGTTCAACTGCCTGACCGGCTTCTACAAGGCCAGCGGCGGGCGCATCGAGCTGAACGTGCGTGGCCGTCACACCAACGTCATCCAACTGCTGGGCGAACGCTTCGAGGCGACGGATTTCGTCTCCCCGGCGCGCTTCGCCAACCGCCTGTACTACAAGATGTTCGGTGGCACCCACCTGGTGAACCGCGCGGGCCTGGCACGCACCTTCCAGAACATTCGCCTGTTCAAGGAAATGTCGGTGGTGGAAAACCTGCTGGTTGCCCAGCACATGTGGGTCAACCGCAATCTGCTGGCCGGGGTGCTCAACACCAAGGGCTATCGCCAGGCCGAAAGCGATGCGTTGGACCACGCGTTCTACTGGTTGGAGGTGGTCGATCTGGTCGATTGCGCCAACCGCCTGGCCGGCGAGCTGTCGTACGGTCAGCAGCGCCGCCTGGAGATCGCCCGGGCCATGTGCACGCGGCCGAAGATCATCTGCCTGGACGAGCCGGCCGCCGGCCTCAACCCGCAGGAGACCGAGGCCCTGAGCCGCATGATTCGTGTGCTGCGCGACGAGCACGACATCACCGTGGTGCTGATCGAGCATGACATGGGCATGGTCATGAGCATTTCCGATCACATCGTCGTGCTCGACCACGGCAATGTGATCGCCGAAGGCGCCCCGCAGGACATCCGCAACAACCCGACGGTAATCGCCGCCTACCTGGGTGCCGACGAAGAGGAACTGATATGAGTGCACCCATTCTCGAGCTCAAGGACCTGGATGTGTTCTACGGGCCGATCCAGGCGCTGAAGAAGGTCTCGATGCATATCGAGGAGGGCGAGACGGTCAGCCTGATCGGTGCCAACGGCGCGGGCAAGTCCACGCTGCTGATGTCGATCTTCGGCCAGCCGCGGGCAGCTTCCGGGCAGATCCTCTACCGTGGCACCGACATTACCCGCAAGTCGTCGCACTACATCGCCTCCAACGGCATCGCCCAGTCGCCGGAAGGGCGGCGGGTGTTCCCCGACATGACCGTCGAGGAGAACCTGATGATGGGCACCATCCCCATCGGCGACAAGCATGCCGACGAAGACATGCAGCGCATGTACGAGCTGTTCCCGCGACTCAAGGAGCGCCGCAACCAGCGGGCCATGACCATGTCCGGCGGCGAGCAGCAGATGCTGGCCATCGCCCGTGCCTTGATGAGCCGCCCCAAGCTGCTGTTGCTGGACGAGCCGTCGCTGGGGTTGGCGCCGATCGTGGTCAAGCAGATCTTCTCGACCCTGCGCGAACTGGCCAAGACCGGCATGACCATTTTCCTGGTCGAGCAGAACGCCAACCATGCGCTGAAACTGTCGGACCGGGCGTATGTGATGGTCAACGGCCAGATTCGCATGACCGGGACCGGGCAGGAGTTGCTGGTCAACGAAGAGGTGCGCAGCGCGTATCTGGGCGGGCATTGAGGTGGGGCAGGGGCTGCAAGGCAGCCCCGGTCGCCAATGTGGACAACTTGTCGCACATCGCGCTTGAAACACCGTAGATTCCTTGCATAAACCCTTGTTTCCACAGGCACGGTCTTTTCCACGATTAATGTGGAACCGCCTGTGGAAAACATGGTGGCACCTCGCTGGACCCCTCGCACTCCAAGGTCTGCATGGCAATGATCAATAATTGATCAATCGAGCTTTGTGCACAATTCCGTGGCTCTTTTGCCGTTGAAACGCGGCCAGGGATCGCTGCTGTCTTTCTGTGGATAAGTCTGTGCGCAACCCTTGGACAGACCGCTGTACACGGCATGGCTGAAAGCGTTGAGCCATCACCCTGAGCGCTCTGAAAGAGTTCCCTCAGGCCACAGGGTTCCCTTTACCCGACGAGTTGCCCCCAATCCGTGGGGAAAGCCTTGTGGATAAGATGCGTATAGCCTGCACCAGCCCTTGTGCTGCAAGGCTTTCGAGGCGTTGCCTGTTTTTTGACCAGTACCGAAAACGGCTTGCTGCCGGCGAGCGCCGCGGGCATGCTGCAAGGCCTGCGACGACCCCTACAGCGAAGGAGAACAGCATGACGTCCACCGTATTCATCACAGGTGCCACTTCCGGTTTCGGTGAAGCCACTGCCCGTCGTTTCGCCGACGCGGGCTGGAAGCTGGTGCTCACCGGTCGCCGCAAGGAGCGCCTGGACGCCCTGTGCGCCGAGCTGTCGGCCAAGACCGAGGTGTTGGGCCTGGTGGTCGATGTGCGCGACCGCAAGGCAATGGAGGCGGCGATTGCCGGCCTGCCGCCGTCCTTCGACAAGTTGCAGGGCCTGGTCAACAACGCAGGGCTGGCCCTGGGCGCCGACCCTGCGCCGCAGTGCGACCTGGACGACTGGGAAACCATGGTCGACACCAACATCAAGGGCCTGATGTACACCACCCGCCTGCTGTTGCCGCGCCTGATCGCCCATGGCCGTGGCGCAAGCATCCTCAACGTGGGTTCGGTGGCGGGCAACTACCCCTATCCGGGCAGCCATGTGTATGGCGGCACCAAGGCCTTTGTCGGGCAGTTCTCCCTGAGCCTGCGCTGCGACCTGCGCGGCACCGGCGTACGGGTGACCAACATCGAGCCGGGGCTGTGCGAAAGCGAGTTCTCGCTGGTGCGCTTCGGTGGCGACCAGTCGCGCTACGACGCTACCTACGCGGGCGCCGAGCCGATCCAGCCGCAGGACATCGCCGACACCATCTTCTGGGTGCTCAACCAGCCGGCGCACATCAACATCAACAGCCTTGAACTGATGCCGGTAAGCCAGGACTGGGCTGGGTTCTCGATCGACCGCTCGGCCAAGGGCTGAAAACGGTTCCTCGCCAACTCTTGTAGGAGCAACTGTCTTGCTCAAAATCTAAAGGTCAGCCCAATCCCCCTGTAGGAGCGGGCTTGCCCGCGAACACGGGCGTAGCCCGTGCCAGGCAGCGCGGTGTCTTTTTCGCGGGCAAGTCGGGGCGCCGAACCGCCGCCCCTACAGCCATTAGTGCAGGCGTTGCAGGCCTTCGAGGCAAGTGGCCAGGTGGTAGGGCGTGGTGGACGGCATGTCGTGCCGGCTGACTGCGCCCTGGCCATCACGGCATTCGTGCCAGCCGCCGGCATGCAGGAAGTTGTCTTCGAGGGCTTTGAGCTGGGTCATCAGCTTTGCCTCGTTGCCTGGCTTCAACGCCAGCGCCCGCAGATATTCGGCCTGGGCCCAGATCCGCTGGGTCGCATCAATGACCTTGCCATCCACATCCAGCGACGCGAGCACCGCCGCATCCTTCACGCCGCAACCCTCGGCGTACTCGAACGCCCGGCTGATCGATGCATGCAGCGGGGTCCCGCGCAGCAGTGGCGAGGTGTCGAGCAGGTAGAACCATTCGAACTGATGGCCGGGCTCGAACCAGTTATCCACAGCACCGCGGGGTTTTTCCAGCATCACGCCGTGGGTCGGATCGATGAACTGCGCCTGCAGGGCTGTGCATAACTGCAGCAGGGCCGCTTGCGCGGCATCGTCCTTACGCACGGCCAGGGTTTGCAGGAAGGCTTCGGCCAGGTGCATCTGCGGGTTCTGCAGCGGGCCGCTGCCAAGGTCGGACCAGTCTTCGCCCAGCACGGCTTCGTACAGACCATCATCCCGAGCGAACTGCTCCTCGATGATTTCCAGGGCCGCGTTCAGCGCCGACTCGACCAGCCCTTCGCCGACCTTGCCCCAGTAGTGGGCGCAGGCGAAGACGATGAAGGCGTGGGTGTAGAGGTCCTTGCGTCGGTCCAGTGGCTTGCCGTCGGCATCGATGCTGTAGAACCAGCCGCCGTGCTCGGCGTCGTGAAAATGTCGCTGCAGCGAGCGGAACAGCGCGGCAGCGCGCTCGGCGGCACCGGGTTGCTCGATGCGGCTGCTGAACAGGTAGAGCTGACGTGCGCAGGCCATGGCGCGGTAGCGCTGCACCGGCAGGGGGTGGTGTTCGGCGTCGAGGGCTTCGAAGGGCAGGGCCATGTCGGCGTTCCACCCGGGACCTTGCCACAAGGGCACGATGCGCTCGGCGAAATGTTCGCGCACAGAAGCCAGGCAGGTGGTCAACTCGGACGGGGTAGGGCGGGGGTTGGACATGAAGGCGCTCGTCGCAATCGGGCAGGGCGCCATGGTAGCAGAACTGGGGAAGGGGTTGATTGTGCTGGCCGCCTCGCGGGCTTCAGCCAGGATTCCCCAACCCCTGCCAATGCCGCGCCCCGACGAAGATGAAGCGCAGTTGCTGGGTGATCTTGTCCTGCGCGGTCAGCGCCTGTGGACAAGCCGGATCAGGGCTGTCGATCAGCTCTGGCAGGGTGGCGAACACGGTCTTGACCACCAGGTCGGCCATCACCCCCAGGGCGGCGCTGTCCAGGTGCTGCCAGCGGGTCATGCGTGCAAGGTCGGTGGCCAGGTCAGAGCTGATGTCCCGGCGCAGCCGGGCGATGGCCTGGCGCACGGGCTGCGATCCGCCGTACTGTTCACGGGCGAGGAACAGGAATTGGGCGCGGTGTGCCGCCACCACATCGAGAAAGATGCGCACCGAGGCGTCGGTGATGCCGCCGAGTTCGAATTCGTTGTGGCGCACCAGGCGAATGGTCTGGCGGAAGGTTGCGTCGACCTCGGCGACCAGCGCGAGGCCCAGGGCATCCATGTCGGGGAAATGCCGATAGAAACCGGTGGGGACGATGCCAGCGGCCTTGGCCACTTCGCGCAGGCTGATGCTGCCAAAGCCACGGCCACTCTCCATCAGCTGGCAGGCGGCGTCGAGCAAGGCCTGGCGGGTCTGTTGCTTCTGTTCGGCACGCGGCAGCATGGGGTTCTGGATTCTGTGACAGTACGGCTGGGCACTCTAGATAAAAAAACGAAGCCCGGTCAATGGACCGGGCTTTGGAGGGGAGCAAGCGCTGTATGTCGAGTTGTCGTTATCAGCCATGGGCATCAGCTCACGCGGCGGATTTCGACCAGACGATCCGAGCCACCTTCGGCAACGCGGTTG
>NZ_JABWRO010000157.1:0-10744 GCF_014268985.1 Pseudomonas sp. RW10S2
AGCCCGCTCCCACAGGGAGATTGGGCTGGCGTTTAGATTTTGAACAAGACAGTTGCTCCTGCAGGGATCAGGTCGAGGCGCACCACCATGCAAACCAAATGGATCGATGACCTGCTGGCCATCGCCGAAACCAAGAGCTTCTCCCGCGCGGCCGAGATCCGCTGCATCACCCAGTCCGCGCTGTCGCGGCGCATCCGCTCGCTGGAGGAATGGGTCGGCGTCGAGCTGGTCGACCGCAGCACCTATCCGGTGCAACTGACCGCCGCCGGCAAGACCTTCTGCGACGAAGGCCGAGACGCGCTGTCGATCTTCCATGACCTGCGCTCGGCGCTGCGCCGAGGCGAGCGCATGCCCGGGCGCTCGATCCAGGTGGTGGCCGGGCACACCCTGTCGATGACCTTCCTGCCCACCTGGTTCGCCGGTTTCCAGCGCCGCTACGGCTACTTCAATGCGCGGGTGCTGGCCGCCAACGTGCAGGAGGCGGTCATCGCCCTGGCCGAAGGCAGCTGCGACCTGATGATCGGCTACAGCCACCCGCGTGCACCGATCATCCTCGACCCTGACAAGTTCGTCGGCCTGCGCCTGGGCAGCGATGCCTTCTTCCCGGTGTCGGCGCCCGACGCCGAAGGCCACCCGCTGTTCGCCCTGCCGGGGGCGGCGGACAAACCCATCCCCTATCTCGCCTACACCACCACCTCGTTTCTCGGGCGGGTGGTGGATGTGTTGCTGCAGGGCAACGCGCAGCCTCACCTCAAGCGCTTCTACGAAGCCGACATGGCCATGCACCTGATGCGCATGGCCCGCGAAGGTTATGGCATCGCCTGGCTGCCGGAGTCGGCGGTCGAGGAGGAACTGGCCAGCGGTCGGCTGGTGCGCGCAGGCGGGGATGAGTGGAGCGCGGAACTGGAAATCTGGTCGTTCCGCTCGATCGGCAACAGCAACCCGACCATGCTCGAGCTGTGGAAGTCGCTGGAACGCGACCTGCGCTGAAACGCTGCCGGGGCCCTTGCGGCCCCGGCTTCAGGTATATCGATGGGTCGATCAGAACTTCAACTGCCACTGCCCCATCACGGCATGGTTGCGTGCATTGCTGCCCAGCTCGCCGTTGTAGCCCAGGCCCACACTCTGCCGCGCACTGAGCCCCAGCTCCAGCCCGGCCTCGACCACCAGGCTGTCACGGTCCAGCGCGCTGCCCTGGACGCTGAACGCATCGCCGCCGGCAAGGAAGGCCTGGCGCGTGCGAGTGTCGAGATTGCCGTAGGTGTGGCGCCAGCCCAGGCTGGCGCGGGGCGTCAGGCTCATGCCGTTGTCCAGTTGCCCCAGGTGCGCGATGCGCACGCCGAAGGTGCTGGTGACGTTGTCCTGCGTGTCGGCATCCACCGCCAACGCAGCATCGCCGCCCTTCTCGCGGTAGCTGTCGCGGTGGTAGCGCTGGTAGCCCAGGTTGGCGAAGGGCTCGGCACTCAGGCGCCCGCTGCCCAGGGCATAGCCCAGCTCGGCGAAGGCTTGCTGGCTGTCGGCATCGTAGTTGCCCTTCAGGCGCTCATCGAAGCCATCGAAGGCCACGCTGCGCTTGCTGTCGCCGTCGTGGCTGCTGTACGCCGCGCCCAGACGCAGGGCCAGCGGGCCGCTCTGGCGTTGGGCGTAGAGGCCGGCATGCCAACTGCGCACCTTGCCGTCCAGGCCGCTGGCGTCCAGGCGGGTGCGCGAGTATCCGCCCAGCACGCCCAGGCGCCAGTCGCTGCCCACCGCCCAGTCCAGGCCCATCACCGCGCCTCCCGTACGCTGCTCCAGGCTGCTGGCGCCGTGGCTGCCATCGACCTTGCCATAGCTGCCCAGTGCCTGGCCCCACACACGCCCCTGGGCGTTGGGGTCGTTGAGGTTGCGCACGCCCTGGGGCAGGCCGGTGGCGGCGAGCACCGGGGTGTCCTGCTGATCCAGGCCCACCAGCAGCCCGGCATTGCTGCCCATCGACTGCAAGGCACCCAGCATGGTGCTGCCCACCTGGGCGCTACCGGCCAGGGTGGCGGCGGCGAGGTTGGCGGTGTTGCTGCCCGACAGCTGCTCGATGGCATTGCCGGCGCTGGCGTTCGAAGTATTGAGCAACGCACTGTACAGCGCACCGCCGCTGCCCAGGCTGGCCAGGCTGCGCGCCGCAGCGCCACCGTTGGCGCTGCGGGCGAACTGGTCGAAGGCGACATCGTTGCGGCTGTAGGTCAGGCCCACCGACTGGCTGGTATAGCTCAGTTTCGGGGTGAGGAAGGCGTAGTCGCTGGTGACCTGGCCAAAGGTGCCGTTGATCGCACCGGCGTTGAGCACGGTGTACTGGCTCTGCCAGGGGTACTGGCCCGGGGTCGGCTGGATGCGCAGGGTGGCACCGCCCAGATTGGCGGTACCGGTGACGTTGATCGGCGCGCTGCTGCCGTCGGCGTTGACGCCATAGACCAGGCTGGCGCCCGAATCGAACTTCAGGTCGCCCTTGACCGTGGCCACGCCCAGCCCGGTGTTGGTCAGCATCGTGCCCCTGACGTCGAGGCCTCCGACCACACCACCGCCCGCGTAGGTCGCCCCCTGGTCCACACGTACGCTGCCGAGCACGCTGCCCTGGTTGACCAGCGCCGCGCCCTGGGTGATCTCGCCACCCTGGCTGAAATCGTTGACGCTGCTCAGCGTCCAGGTGCCGCCGGAGACCAGCAGCTTCTCGAAGTTGGCGCTGTTGCCAAACTGGCCGCTGCCCTCGAGCTGCAGCGTATCGACGCCATCGCCCGCATCCACCAGGCCATTGAACACCCCACCAGTGCGCACGATCAGCCGATCGTCGCCGCCGCCCATGCTCAATGCCAGGCCGTTGCCACCGCTGATGGTGCCGCTGTTGATCACGGTGTCGTCGAAGTTGCCGACCAGCTTGATACCGAAACCGCGCTCACCACGAATGGTGCCGGCGTTGTCGATGGTAGTCGCGCCGACACCCGAACCTTCGGCACCATCGTCCACCAGGATGCCGTTGTCGACGCTGCGGATCAGGCCGGTGCTGGTGTTGGTGACCGTACCGCCGCCCATGGCGATGCCTTCGCTGCCGTTGGGCCGCCCGCCGCTGTCCACGCCCTTGGCGCCCAAGCCCTGGATGGTGCCGGCGTTGTAGACGTGGCCGATGAAGTCGATATCGACGCCGTCGCCATCGCCATTGATCTTGCCGTCGGCGATGGCACCGGTGATGGTGCCCCAGTTGTACACGCTGCCGGTGCCGTCGGAGCCGAAGCCCGAGCCGTTGCGCCCGGTAACGCTGGCACCGGCATAGTTGTAGAGGGTGGCGTCGGTCTTGAGGTCCACGCCGTGACGGTCGGCACTGATGCTGCCGTAGTTGTACACAGTGACACCGGTCGATGTACCGATCTTGATGCCGTCGTATTTCTGGTCCAGACCCTTGGCATCCTGGGGCGCGGTGTCGGTGTAGATACGCCCGTAGTTGGTGATGGTGGCGTTGGAGCCGGTCTTGATCGCGTCGTTGCCCACGGCGTGGATCACTCCGCCCACCTCGTTCACCAGGGTGGTTCTGAAGCTTGGGTTGTTGAAGGCCTCCAGATCGATGGCCTGGCCATCGGTAATGGATTCGATGGTCCCGGCGTTGCTGATCTTGAGGCTGCCACCCGCGGTGGGGTTGGTCTGGAAACGGATACCGTCGTTGGTCCCCTGGATCAGCGCCCCGGCGCGGTTGGTGATGACGAAGAAGCTCTGGTCGGTGCCGCCATCCTTGGTGTCGATACCGCGGGCCACGGTGGAGCGAATGATACCGGCGTTATCGACGCTGACCGTGGTGCCGCTGGTCTGCTTGGGCAGGATCACCCCGTCGTCGGCACCCGAGACGATGCTGCCGGTCGGCGTCACCTTGAGCGTGTCGCCCTTCTTGAGTTCCAGCGTGCTGGTACTGGCATTGCCAACCTGGTAATCGGTGGCGTTGGCGGCCAGGGCAGCACTGGCCAGGGCGACACACAGGGCCAGACGGTGCGGCGTGAAATGCATGTTGGGGCGACCATTGTGATTGTTGATGGCCGGCCAATATGGCTATCAGATATTACCGTTTGATTGACAACCCGCGCCGACCGCCTTCAACCAGCGCCCCACCTCGGCGTAGATTCCCTCCACGGCCTCGACCATCCCCTGCATCCGCAGAAAATCGTGGGTCAACCCCTGCTCCACCCGCCACTGCAGCGGCACGCCGGCCTTTTCCAGGGCATGTGCCCAGGCCACCCCTTCATCCAGCAGCGGGTCATGCCCGGCCAGCGCCATCCAGGTAGGCGCCAGGCCCTCGAGCGAGGTCAGGTGTAACGGCGACACCCGCCAATCGAGGCGCTGCGATGGGTCACGCACGTAATGCTGGTAGAACCACTCCAGGGTTTCGCTTTCGAGCAGGTAACCCTCGGCATATTGCACATGGGACGGCCGCTGGCGGCTGATATCGGTGACCGGGTAGAACAGCAACTGCGCCAGCGGGCGCAACACCGCCCCCTCCTGCTGCTGCGCGGCCGTGGCGGCGACGAGAATGGCCAGGCTGGCTCCCGCGCTGTCGCCACTGACCACCACCCGGCGGGCATCAAGGCGCTGCGCCTCGCCGTGTTCCACCAGCCAGCGGGCACTGGCCAGGGCATCGTCCGCAGCCGCCGGGAAGGGTGCTTCCGGTGCCAGACGGTAGGCTGGCGCCAGTACCGCAAAGTCGCTGCACATGGCCAGGCGACGACACACCGCATCGTGGGAGTCCAGGCTGCCGACCACATAGCCGCCACCGTGAAAATACAACAGCACCGGCTGCAGACCGTCCACCGGCGACTGCCGGCGATACAAGCGTGCCGACAGCGGTTGGCCCTCGCCATCCACCATCTGCAGTTGCTCGACCTGCAGGTCGCCAGGCGGGCTTGGGTCGAGCACCTGGGAGCTGCGTTCGAATTCGGCGCGGGCCTGCTCGACGCTCATCTGGTGCATGGGTTGGCTGCTGCCGGTCAGTCGGCCCAGCTCGACCAGTTCGAGAAAACCGGCCAGGTCAGGATGCAAAGACATTGGGAAATTCCTCGGAAGACGCGATACGGGCGCCCGCCAGTGCGGCGAGCGCCCGAGGTTTCAATGGCTGAACGTCGGTGCCAGGCTGTCGCGGATATCCGCCAGTACGCTGGGGTGCTGCAGCAATTCGAAGTGCCCTGCCGCCAACACTGCACTGGCCTGGCAATGCCCCAGCGCCGCCTCGAAACTGGCGCGCTCACGGCTGCCGACGCCTTCGCCCCACCAGCAGCGCGCCTCGGCCGCCACGGCAGGCAGGCTGTGCAAGGCCTCGCCCAAGGCTTTCAGGCGCATGGCCACGACGAAGGTGTGCGCCAGGTCCTGCGCCTCGATCCGGGCGTAGACGTCCGAGGTGCTGCCCTGTTGGCGCAGTTGCCCGATCTGCACCGCCAGGGCATCGGCGTCCAGTTGCGTCAGCGTTGCAGGGTCGAGCGCCGCTGCGGGCGCATCGCCCAGGGTGACCGCCACGAAACCGTGGAAGTCGTCACGCCAGTCGCCGCCCGGTGCAGCCAGCCCCGGCAGGTAACTGTCCACCAACCCCAGCAGGCTGACCTCGCGGCCGAGGCGGATCAACTCGGCGGCCACCAGCACCGCCAGCGGCCCACCCAGCGACCAGCCCAGCAGCCGCAGCGGCCCTTCAGGCTGCCTGCGCAGCACGACCTGGGCATAGTCGCCGGCCATTGCCGCCAGCGAGCTGTCCTGCCACTCGCGGTCCAGCAGCATGCGGCATTGCAGGCCGTAGACCGTGCACTGCCCGTCCAGGTAGCGGGCCAGCGGCTCGTAGTCGAACACCGTGCCGAAGCCGGCATGCAGGCAGAACAGCGGCGAGGTGCCGTCGACGATACGGTTGAGCGCCAACAACGGATCCGGCGCCTGCGGCTTGCGTTCGCTGCCGCACAGTTGGGCGATGGTCGGTTTGCCCATGATGTCGCGCAGTTTCAGGCTCAGGCCCAGCTCAGGTGCCGCGCGGACCTTGCCCAGCACCTTGAGTACGCGCAGCGAGTCGCCGCCCAGTTCGAAGAAGTTGTCGGTGATCCCGACCTGGTCGAGCTCCAGCACCTCCTGCCAGATACGCACCAGCGCCAGTTCCTGCGGGGTACTGGCCGGCACGTGCTCGCGCGCCTTGAACTGCGGATCAGGCAGGGCCTTGCGGTCGAGCTTGCCATTGGCGCTCAGCGGCAGCGCCGCCAGCAGGATGATCTGCCCCGGGACCATGTAGTCCGGCAGCTCATCGGCCAGGTGCGCACGCAGGCTTTCGGCGAGGTTGTCACCCGCCTCGGCCACCACGTAGGCGACCAGTTGCTTGCTGCCATTGACCTCCCGCGCGACCACCACGGCATCGCGCACCTCGGCGCGGCCACGCAGGCGCGCCTCGATCTCGCCCAGCTCGATACGGAAACCACGCACCTTGACCTGATTGTCGAGCCGACCGAGGTAGTCGAACACGCCATCGGGGCGACGGCGCACCAGGTCGCCAGTGCGGTACAGACGCCCGCCCGCCTGCGCGAACGGGTCACAGACGAAACGCTCGGCCGTCACGTCCGGACGTTGATGGTAACCCCGCGCCAGGCCCTCACCGCCGATGTAGAGTTCACCGGCAACCCCGTCCGGTACGGGATTGAGTGCAGCGTCCAGCACATACAGGGTGCGCTCGCCGACCCGAGTGCCAATCGGTGCATACACCGCCTCGCACGGCTGGCTGGCCGCGACGCGCCAGAGCAACGGCGTGACCACGGTTTCGGTCGGGCCGTAGCCATTGGTCAGCGCCTGCGGGCGCAGGTTGCGACGCACCAGGTCGTAGTTGGCCTGGGCCACCGCATCGCCACCGAAGCAGTAGATGCGCACCGCCGGCGGCTCGCGGCCTTCGGCGTATTCAGCCAGTTGCTGCAGGTAGGCCGGGGGGAAGCAGGCGATGTCGATGCGCTCGGCATGCAGCGCTTGCCAGGTCTGCTCGGGCGTCCACAGTTCGCCTGGGCGGATCACCAGGCAGCCGCCATTGCTCAGGGTGGACAGCCAGCGCTCCTGGGCGCCGTCGAAGGCGAACGACATGAACAGCAGCTCGCGGGTGCGCACGTCCATCTCGTAGCGCTCGGCGATCGCCGCGCAGTGCATGGCCAGCGGGCCGTGGGTCACCGCCACGCCCTTGGGCTTGCCGGTCGAACCCGAGGTGTAGATCAGGTAGGCCAGGTTGTCCGGCGACACTGCCGCGGCGCCACGGATAAGGCCCGGCGCGTCGAGGTCAAGGCTGTCGAGAGGCAGCCAGTTCACCCCGTCGCGCTGCGGCAGGCGCGCCTGCACGCTGTGCTCGGTGAGGATCAACGAGGCGTTGCTGTCTTGCAGGATCCAGTCCAGGCGCTCGCGGGGGTAATCGATGTCCAGCGGCACATAGGCGCCACCGGCCTTCATCACGGCGTAGAACGCCACCACCATGTCCACCGAGCGCTGCAGGGCCACGCCCACCCGCACTTCCGGGCCGACACCCTGCGCCACCAGCAGCTCGGCCAGGCGGCTGGCCCGCTGTTCGAGTTGCGCGTAGGTCAACTGGCGACCGGCACACACCAGCGCAACCTGGGTCGGGCGCTCACGGCTGTGGCGGGCGATCTGCTCGCCCAGCAGCGCCGTCGGCGCCTGCCCGCCCAGGCGGTTGGCCTCGAGCAACTGGCGCTGCCCGGCCTGATCGAGCAGGCCGAGGTTGCCAAGCCGAGCCTGCGGCTGGTCGAGCATCCCCTGCAGCAAGGTCTCGAAGCTGGCGAGGATCTGCGCAACGCTGGCCGGCGTGAAACGCCCGACCAGATAGAGGAACTCGATCTTCAGGGTCGTGCCCAGGTGCACCGCCAGGTCCATGGCGTAGTTGGTCACGTCACGGGTGCTCACCTGGCCGAACTGCAACTGCTGGTCCTGGGCCTGGGCCAGACGCTCGTCCACCGGGTAGTTCTCGAACACGATGATGCTGTCGAACAGGCCACCGGCGCCCTGCCCGGCCCAGCGCTGGATATCGGCCAGCGCCGTGTGCTCATGGTCGCGCACCTCCAGGTTCCAGGCCTGCAGGGCCTGCAGCCATTGGTCCAGCGGCTGCTGATCGGACAGGGTCTGGATGATCGGCAAGGTGTTGATGAACAGGCCGAGCATCTCGCCCGAACCTGCCAACTCCGCCGGGCGCCCGGCCACCGTGGCGCCGAAGCAGACGGTCTGCTGCCCGGTATGGCGCTGCAACAGCAGCAGCCAGGCCGCCTGCACCAACGTGTTGGGGGTCACCCGCAATTGCTGGGCGACCTCACGCAGGCGTTGGGTGCGTGCGCCATCCCAGTCCAGGTACAGCGCCGCATGGCCTTCAGCCTGTGCATCGGCCGGCAACGGCAGGCTGGCGCTGAGGCTGGTCGGCCCCTCCAGCCCTGCCAGGCGCTCGCGCCAGAAGGCTTCCTGGCGCGCCGCCGGCTGCTCGCGCAACCAACCGATATAGTCGCGGAAATGCCCGCGTTTGGTGGGCAGCGGATGCCCGGCATAGCACTCGAAGACCTCGCCCATCAGGCGCGAATTGGACCAGCCGTCCATGAGGATATGGTGGCTGGTCCAGATCAGTTGGGTGGTGTCGTCATCCAGGCGCACCACGCTCAGGCGTGCCAGCGGCGCCTCGAGCAGCTCGAAGCCGCGCGCGCAATCCTCATCGGCCAGCGCCTGCAGGGCGCCAGGTTCGACGGTGCGCTCGCGCCAGTCCAGGCAGCGCACCGGCAGGCTGCCCTGGCGGTAGACCACCTGCAGCGGCTCGGCCAGGTGGCTGGCGGTCCAGAAACCGGTGCGCAGGATCTCGTGGCGCGCCACCACCTGCGCCCAGGCGGCGATGAACGCCTCGGCGTCCAGGCCCTTGACCTCGATGCTGGTCTGGTTGATGTACAGGTTGGCTGCCGATTCCTGGGTGTGGAACAGCATGCCCAGCTGGGTCGGTGACAGCGGGTAGATGTCCTCGACCTGCTCCAGTAGGCCGGGGAAGCGGTCAAGCTGGGCCTGGTCGAGCCCGCACAGCGGGAAGTCCGAAGGCGTCGCGCCGCGCACCGGCAGTTCCACGCAGTGGCGCACCAGCGCGCCGAGCTGCTCGATGTAGCGCTCGGCCAGGGCCTGAATCTCGTCGGGGGCGAACTGCGCACGGCTGAAGATCCAGTTCAGGCTCAGCTCGCCGCCATACAGCTGGCCATTGACCGTCAGCCAGTTGCCCAGCGGTGCATCCTCGCCCTGTTCCGCACCCGCAGACTCGTTGGCCGGGGTGAACAGCGCACCGTCGTCCACGGCGAAACTGCCGTCGAACTGGCCCAGGTAGTTGAAGGTCACCCGCGGCTGCGGCAACGCCGCGAGCAGCGCTCGCACCTGCGGCTGGCCGTAGTAACGCAGGGCACCGAAGCCGACGCCGCGATGCGGAATGGCGCGCAGTTGCTCCTTGACCTGCTTGATCGAAGCCCCCAGCTCGGCAGCCGGCGTCAGGCACACGCTGAACATCGAACTGAACCACCCGACGGTACGGGTCAGGTCGATGTCGTCGAACAGGGCTTCGCGTCCGTGCCCTTCCAGTTGCACCAGGGCGTGCTCGTCACCGGTCCAGGCCACCAGGGTACGCGCCAGGGCCGTCATCAACAGGTCGTTGATCTGGGTGCGATAGGCCGCCGGGGCCTGCTGCAGCAATTGCCGGGTCAGGGCCGCATCCAGGCGCACTTGCACCGTGGCGGCGTCGCGATTGAGCAGAGGTTGCGTCGGCGCGGCTACAGGCCAGTGCACCTGCACCTCGCGCAGACGCTCCCAGTACGCAAGCTCCGCCTGGCCCTGCTCGCTGTGCGCATAGCTTTCCAGGCGCTCGGCCCAGGCCTTGACCGAACTGGTGCGTGGCCCGAGGTCCGGAGCCTGGCCAGCAAGGCTCTGCTGATAGGCGCTCTGCAGGTCGTCGAACAACACCCGCCACGACACGCCATCGACCACCAGGTGGTGAATCACCAGCAACAGGCGCTGGCTGTCGTCGGCAAGAGTGACCAGCACGGCGCGGACCAGCGGGCCATCGGCCAGGTCGAGGCTTCGCTGCACCCGTTCACCCAGGGCTTGCAGGGCGTCGGGCTGCACCCCCTCGACCCGTTCCAGCAACGTACCGATCGTGCTCACCTCACGGAACTGTGTCTGCCACTGCCCGTCCACCTGGGTGAAACCCAGGCGCAGCGCATCATGCTGCACCAGCAGCGCCTGCAAGGCGCGCTCCAGGGCATCGGCGTCCAGCGCCCGGGTCGGTTGCAGCAACACCGATTGGTTCCAGTGCGCGCGCTGCGCCAGCGGCAGCTCGAAGAACGCCTGCTGGATCGGCAGCAGCCCCGCCCGGCCGGTCACCGGCCCCTGCTCGGCCTCCTGACCTGAGGCCTCGATGCGCACCGCACCGGCCAGGCCCTGGATGGTCTGGTGGCGGAACAGGTCCTTGGGCGTGAAGCGGATACCGGCCTGCCGCGCGCGGCTGACCACCTGGATGGAGATGATCGAGTCGCCACCCAGTTCGAAGAAGTTGTCGTTGACGCCAATCTGCTCCAGCTTGAGCACGTCCTGCCAGATTCCGGCGAGGGTCTTTTCCACGGCGCTCTGCGCCGCGACATAGGGCTGTTTCGACTGGCCGACCGCAGGGTGCGGCAGCGCACGCCGTTCGAGCTTGCCGTTGGGGCTCAGTGGCAACTGC
>NZ_JABWRO010000158.1:0-10735 GCF_014268985.1 Pseudomonas sp. RW10S2
GGTCGGCACCATGTAGTCCGGCAGGGTCTGCTTGAGCCAGGCTTTGAGCGGCTCGGCATCATCGTGCAATGCCGCAGCAGCGATATAACCCACCAGTTGCGTCCCCAGTTCGCCCTGACGGGGGACCACCGCCACCTCACGCACCTCGGGGTGCGCCAGCAGGCGTGCCTCGATCTCACCCAGCTCGATACGGAAACCACGCACCTTGACCTGATGGTCGATACGCCCCAGGTATTCGATCGACGCGTCTTCGCGGTAACGCACCAGGTCGCCAGTGCGGTACATGCGCCCGCCTTCACCGGTGAACGGGTCGGCGACGAAGCGTTCGGCACTCAGCCCAGGCCGGCGCAGGTAACCGCGCGCCAGGCCCTCGCCGGCCAGGTACAGCTCGCCCGCCACCCCCACCGGCTGCGGCTGCAGGTGGCCATCCAGCACATAGGCGCAGGTGCCCGGCAGCGGCCGGCCAATGCTGGCCCGGCCGTTGGCCTGGCGCAGCACGCAGGTCGAATAGGTGGTGTCTTCGGACGGCCCGTAAAGGTCGTGCACGCGTTCGACGCCCGGCAGCGCATACAGCGCATCGACCAGCGACTGCTTCAGCGGCTCGCCCGCCAGGTTGATGATGCGCACACTGGGCGGAATCGCCCCGGCCTGCAGCAGCGCGGCGATCGCCGACGGCACGGTGTTGATAAGGGTCACGCGCTCGCGCGCAGGCAGTTCCGGCAGCGCCAGGGCGTTGTCGGCGAGAATGAAATGGCCGCCGCCGGCCAGGGTCACGAAAAGCTCCCAGACCGACAGGTCGAAGCAGATCGAGGTGCTCACCAGCACGCCTTGCAGATCGTCCTGGCTGTACAGCCCCTGGGCCCATCGCACCAGCGCCACGGCATTGCCATGGGTGATCGCCACGCCCTTGGGCAGGCCGGTGGAGCCGGAGGTGTAGATCACGTACGCCAGGTGCTCGGCATCGTCATGCTGGACCGGCGCATGGGTGGGTTGCAGCGCCAACTGCGGGTCGTCGTCGAGCAACAGCAGCGACTGGCCTTCGCTGATCACCGACGCCAACTGTGCGGCCTGGTCGGCCTGAGTCAGCAGCAGGTGCGCCTGGCTGTCGCCGAGCATGTGCGCCAGGCGCTCGCGCGGGTAGGCCAGGTCCAGCGGCACATAGGCGCCACCGGCCTTGAGCACCGCCAGCAGGGCTACCACCAGTTCGGCGCTGCGCGGCAAGGCCACGCCGACCCGCACTTCCGGGCCGACACCCAGGGCACGCAGGCGATGGGCCAGGCGGTTGGCCTGCGTGTCGAGCTCGTGATAGCTCAGCTCGCGCTCACCGCAGATCAGCGCCAGGGCCTCGGGGGCCTGCGCGGCGCGAGCCTGGATCAGACCGTGCAAGCTGGCGTGGGTCGCAGGCGGCAGCGCTGCCGAGTTCCAGGTCTGAAGCATGCGCTGCTGTTCGTCGGCGGCCAGCAGCGGCAAGCGCGCCACTGGGCACAGCGGGTCGTGCACCACGGCCTGCAGCAGGTGCTGCCAATGGTCGACCAGACGCTCGATCGTGGCGTGGTCGAACAGGTCGGTGGCGTAGGTCAGCGACACTTCGATGCGCGCCTCGACCTCAGTGGTGTCCAGGCTCAGGTCGAACTGCGCGGTGCCGCTGTCCCAGCTCAGCGGCTCGAGCGCCAGGCCTTGCAGGGAGGTTGCGGTGGCAGGCGTCACCTGGTGGTTGTGCATGACCTGGAACAGCGGGCTGTAGCTCAGGCTGCGCTGGGGCTGCAGGGCGTCGACCAGTTGCTCGAACGGCAGGTCCTGGTGGGCCTGGGCGCCGAGTACGGCCTGGCGTACCTGTTGCAGCAGTTGATCGAAACCGGCCGCGCCATCGACCTGGGCGCGCAGCACCTGGGTGTTGACGAAGAAGCCGACCATCGACTCGGTCTCGGCCCGGGTGCGGTTGGCCACCGGTACGCCGACGCGGATATCGGACTGGCCGCTGTAGCGGTGCAGCAAGGCCTGGAACGAGGCCAACAGGTAGACGAACAGGGTCACACCCTGGGCGCTGGCCTGCTCGCGCAGCGCTGCCACCAGCGGCTCGGCCAGGCTCAGGTCCAGGCGCGCACCGCGCTGGCTCTGCTCGGCAGGTCGCGGGCGGTCGAACGGCAGTTCCAGCACGGGCTGCTCGTCGCCCAGTTGTTCACGCCAGTAGGCCAGTTGCCGGGCGCCCTCGCCCGCCTCCAGCCATTGGCGTTGCCACTGGGCGAAGTCGGCGTACTGCAAGGCCAGGGGCTCGAGTGCCGCGGCCTCGCCACGGCAATGGGCGAGGTAGCGCGCCTGCCACTGTTCGACCAGCAGCTGCATCGACCAGCCGTCGGAGACGATGTGGTGCTGGGTCATCACCAACACATGGTCCTGTTCGCCCAGCACCAGGACGCGAACCCGCAGCAACGGCGCCTGGAACAGGTCGAACGGGCGGCGAATCTCGCGCTGCACTTCGCGGCGGATGGCCGCCTCGTCGGCCTGCCCCTCCATGGCCTGGTAGTCGATCGCGAAGGTCAGCGCCGGGGCGATGACCTGGCGGACCTCGCCGTCCTGCTCGACGAACGCGGTGCGCAGCGAGGCATGGCGATCCACCAGGTCCTGCACGCTGCGCGCCAGGGCGTCGCAATCCAGCGCGCCGCGCAGACGCAGCGCTGCCGGAATGTGATAGGACGCACTGTGCGGCTCCAGTTGCCACAGGAACCACTGGCGCTCCTGGGCATAGGACAATGCCAGCGGTTGGTCATGGCCCACACTGACCAACGCAGGCCCCGCCTCAGCGGCCTGGGCCTGGCAGGCCTCGGCGAACGCCTCAAGCACCGGCGCCTGGAACAGCACCCGCACCGGCACCTCGCGCTGCAACTGCTGGCGGATGCGCACCACCACCTGCATGGCCAGCAGCGAATGCCCGCCACGCTCGAAGAAGTGATCGGCCAGGCCGATCTGCGGCACGTCCAGCACCTGGGCCCAGATATCTGCCAGCGCCGCCTGCAAGGCATTGCGCGGGGCGATGTAGGCCGCGCGGGTCGCGTCTGCCTCGGGCAGCGGCAAGGCTGCGCGGTCAAGCTTGCCGTTGTTGTTCAGCGGCAACTGGTCCAGCACGACGAGGTGCGCCGGCACCATGAACTCCGGCAGCGACTGGCGCAACGCGTCGCGCAGCGCGGCGACGAAGGCCGTGCGCGCATCGCCCTGCACTGCCTCGCTGGCAACCGGCACGACGAAGGCCACCAACTGCGCACCCTGGCTGGTCGGTTGGGCGATCAGCGCGGCGGCGCGCACTCCCGGCTGGGCCTGCAGGCAGGCTTCGATCTCACCCATTTCGATGCGCATGCCGCGAATCTTCACCTGGTGATCGATGCGCCCAACGTACTCCAGCGCCCCTTCGGCGTTGTAGCAGGCCAGGTCGCCACTGCGATAAAGCCGTGCGCCCGGCTCGCGGGCGAACGGGTCGGGCAGGAAGCGTTCGGCCGTAAGGCCCGGACGCTGGTAATACTGCTGGGCCAGACAGGCCGGGGCGGCGATGCACAACTCACCGACCGCGCCGGCCGGCAACAGCTCGCCAGCGCCGTCGAGCACATAGAGGGCACGGCCAGCAATGGCCCGGCCAATCGGCACGCCGTGGCTGTCGCTGGCATCGCCCAGGCGGCAGGCATGCACGCTGGAGACGACGGTGGCCTCGGTCGGGCCGTAGGTGTTGATCAGCGCGACCTCGCCCAAGCCCGCGGCGTGCCACAGGCGCAGCCCTTCCACCGACATCGCCTCGCCGCCGACGTGCACCTGGCGCAGTGCACCCAGGCCACGGCCCGGCTGCGCGGCGCACTCTTTGGCCAGCAGGTACCAGTAGGCCGCTGGCAGGTCGGCCAAGGTGACCTCGTGCTGCACGATGTGCTCGGCCAACTGCTGCACATCCCACAGCGACTCGCCCCGCATCACCAGCGCCGCCCCCAGTGCCAGCGGCGGATAGCACTGCTCGACGAAGCCGTCGAAGCTGAACGTGGCGAACTGCAGCACGCGGTCGTTGGCGCTCAGGTGCGAATACTGCGCACCGCTCTGGCAGAACTCGCGCAGGGCGGCATGGCTGATGGCGACACCCTTGGGCCGGCCGGTGGAGCCGGAGGTGTAGATCACGTACGCCAGGTCCTGAGCGTGAGGCTGCACGAGCGGGTCATGCTCGGGCTGCACGTCCAGCACCAGCTCGCCGGTCACCAGGCGCGGCACCTGGGGTGGCAGGCTCAGGCCCTGCAACAGGCCGTCGTCGCACAGCAGCAAGTCGAGCTGGCTGTCCTCGATCATGTAGCGCAGGCGCTCATCCGGGTAGGCCGGGTCGAGCGGCACATAGGCTGCGCCACTCTTGAGCACCGCCAGCAGGCTGACGATCAGTTGC
The DNA here is from genome assembly GCF_014268985.1 of Pseudomonas sp. RW10S2. Taxonomy (NCBI): domain Bacteria; kingdom Pseudomonadati; phylum Pseudomonadota; class Gammaproteobacteria; order Pseudomonadales; family Pseudomonadaceae; genus Pseudomonas; species Pseudomonas sp. RW10S2. The sequence goes on from NZ_JABWRO010000158.1 coordinate 4,406, forward strand.
GGGCTGCGGCGCAGGGCCAGGCCGATACGTTTGCCCGGGCCCATGCCCTGGGCGATGAGCAGGTGCGCCAGGCGGTTGGCCTGGCGGTTGAGTTGGCCATGGCTGAGCGAGCGGCCCTCGCACAAGACGGCCAGGGCGTCGGGGTTGCGCGCGGCCTGGGCGGCGATGCGCTGGTGCACCAGCGGCGTGGCCGACAGGTCGATCGCGGCTCCCTGGCTGTGCGCCAACACCGCCTGCTGCGTGGTGTCATCCAGCAGCCGCAGGCTGCCCAGCGCGGCCGAGGGCTGCTCGAGCATCTGCTCGAGCGCCTGGCAGAAAGCGGCGCACAACTGCTCGACCTGCGCAGCATCGAAGTGCGCCAGGTCGTAGGCGAACTCCACGCTCAATCGCGCACCCAGCTCGATGCCGAGGGTCAGTGGATAATGGGTGCGCTCGTGGTTGCGCAGCGCGCCCACCTGCAACCCGGCTGGCGCGCCATCACGCAGGGCCTCGGCCACCGGGAAGTTCTCGAACACCATCAAGGTGTCGAACAGCACACCGCCCTGCTGGCCGGCCCAACCCTGGACCTTGTACAGCGGCACGTGCTCGAACTCGCGCAGGTCGAGGTTGAACGCCTGCAGGGTTTCCAGGGCCTCGCCGACCGACTGGCCAGGTGCTGCGCTGCACAGGACCGGAAGGGTGTTGATGAACAGCCCCAGTTGCTCTTCGATCCCCGGCAACGGCGCCGAGCGCCCGCTGACGGTCGCGCCGAACGCCACGCAGGCCTGGCCGGTGTGTCGCTGCAGTACCAGGCCCCAGGCCGCCTGGAACAGGGTGTTGAGGGTCACTTTGCGCTGGCGGGCGAACTGGCCCAGGCGCTCGGCGAAGGCGCCGTCGAACATATGCAGGTGCTCGCCACTGCCCTGCCCTTGCGCCCGCCGCAACGCCGAGGCCAGCAAGGTCGGTCCCTGCAACGGCGCCAGCGCGGCCTTCCAGAAACGCTCGCCAGCATCGACAGGCTGGCGCTGCAACCAGCCCAGGTAGTCGCTGAAACTCCCGCTGGCGGCAGCCACCGGCTGCCCGGCGTAGGTCTGGATCACCTGGGCCAGCAGGCTGGCATTGCTCCAGCCATCCATGAGGATGTGATGGCTGGTGTAGATCAGGTGCCAGCCACCGCCCTGCAGTGCCACCAGTTGCAGGCGGAACAGCGGCGCCTGGCGCAGATCGAAGCCGCGAAGGCGTTCGGCGGCGGCCAGGGCATCGAGGTCGTGCACGCCCTCCAGTACCTGCAGCGGCAAGTCGAGATGGCGCTGCACCAACAGATGCGCCTCGCTCAAGCCCTCCCAATGCACGCTGGCACGCAGGATCTCGTGGCGCGCCATTGCCTCGCTCCAGGCCTCACGCAAACGCGCGGGCTCCAGCCCCTGGATATCCAGGCGCAGTTGGTTGATGTAGGCACCGGCCTCGGGCTCGTACTGGGCGTGGAAGAACATGCCCTGCTGCATCGGCGACAGCGGATAGAGCGCCTCGATAGCACTGGCAGCGACCGGCAGCGCGTCGAGCTGCGCCTGGTCGATGCGTGCGAGCGGGAAGTCGGAAGGCGTCGCCTGGCCGGCCGGGGTTTGCAGGCAGTGGGCGATCAGTTGTGCCAGCTCATCGTTGTAGGCCTGGGCCAGGCCTTCGACAGTGGCGTCATGGTACATCTGGCCGCTGTAGCCCCAGCGCAGCGACAGCTCGCCGGCATAGACCTGGCTTTCCAGGGTCAGCCAGTTGGCCAAGGGGGCCTCGGGGTCCTGGGCCTGGCCGCTGCGCTCGGTGGCGGGCGCCCAGAGTGCCTGGGCATCGAACTGCTGGTCGAACTGCCCCAGATAGTTGAAGGTGATACGCGCAGGCGTGGCCTGGTCGAGCGCCTGGCGCTGGGCCTCATCGCCCAGGTAGCGCAGCAGGCCGTAGCCCAGCCCCTTGCCCGGCACCGCGCGCAACTGCTCCTTGACCGCCTTGATCGAGGCGCCCACATCGTCACTGACGCTCAGGCGCACAGGGAACAGCGTGGTGAACCAGCCCACGGTGCGCGACAGGTCGACATCCTCGAACACCTCTTCGCGACCGTGCCCTTCCAGCTGCACCAGCACCGCCTGCTGCGCGCTCCAGCGCGCGATCACCCGGGCCAGCGCCGTCAGCAGCAGGTCGTTGATCTGTGTGCGGTAGGCGGCCGGGGCAAGGTGCAGCAACTGACGGGTCAGCTCGGCGTCCAGGCGCGTTTCCAGGGTGCGGCCGTGGCGGTTGAGCGCGGCGCCCTGGGGCATGTCGCACGGCAGCTCGTGGTCGACACGCTGGGCGCGCCAGTAGTCCAGCTCGCCGGCCTGTTGCGCAGCCAGGGCAGGCAGGCGCGCGGCCCAGGCCTGCCAGGCGCTGGTCTTGGCGGGCAGCGGCTGTTGCGTGTAGGCGTGCTGCAAGTCTTCGAGCAGCACGCGCCAGGACACGCCGTCGACCACCAGGTGGTGGATCACCAGCAGCACGCGCTGGCTGCCATCGGCCATTTGCACCAGTACCGCGCGCAGCAGCGGCCCGTCGGCCAGGTCGAGGCTGCGCTGGGTGGTGTCGCAGAGCGCCGCCAGCGCCTCGGCATCGGCAGCCGTTTCTTCACGCAGCAGCCCGGCGGGCAGCGCACCGTGCTCGGCCTGCCAGTGGCCGTCGTGCAGCTGGAAGCGCAGGCGCAGAGCATCATGTTGCTCGACCAGGCGCACCAGCGCCTGCTGCAGGCGACCAGCGTCCAAGGCCTGACGCGGCGTCAGCAGCAGCGACTGGTTCCAGTGCGCCCGTGCAGGCACCGCCTGCTCGAAGAAGGCGCGCTGGATAGGGGTCAGCAGCGCCGGGCCCTGCACCGCACCCTGCTCGGCCTGCACCTGCGTCGCACGCCCGGCAGCGCCAGCCAGGCCGCGCAGGGTCTGGAACTGGAACAGGTCACGCGGGCTGAACTGCACGCCTTGGCGTCGGGCGCGGCTGACCACCTGGATGGCGATGATCGAGTCGCCGCCCAGTTCGAAGAAGTTGTCGTCCAGGCCGACCTGTTCGACCCCGAGCACCTCGCTCCAGACCTGCGCAAGGATCTGCTGCACCGGCGTTTGCGCAGCGACATAGGCGCCGCGTGGCGCCGCATCGGGCTGTGGCAGCGCCTTGCGGTCGAGCTTGCCGTTGGGCGTCAGCGGCAGGCGGTCGAGCGGCATCAGGTGGGTGGGCACCATGAACTCGGGCAGCGCCTGCAACAGCCAGTCCTTGAGGCCCTGCTGCCAGCCATCGGGCTGCTCGTTGAGTACCAGGTAGGCCACCAGCTGCTTGCCGTCCAGCGCCAGCACCACGGCCTCACGTACCCACTCATGCTGGGCCAGGCGCGCCTCGATCTCGCCCAGCTCGATGCGCAGGCCGCGGATCTTCACCTGATGGTCGAAGCGGCCTAGATATTCGATCACGCCATCGTGGCGCTGGCGCACACGGTCGCCGGTGCGATACAGGCGCTGGCCAGAAACGAAAGGATCGGCGACGAAGCGCTCGGCGGTCAGGCTCGGGCGGCGATGGTAGCCCCGGGCCAAGCCGACACCGCCCAGGTAGAGCTCGCCGGAAACACCGGGGGCAACCGGCTCGAGGCCGGCGTCGAGCACGTAGGTGCGCAGGTTGGCGATCGGCAGGCCGATCGGCACGCTGTCCCGGCCTTCGTCGCGGCAGGTCCAATGGGTGACGTCGATGGCCGCCTCGGTCGGGCCATACAGGTTGTACAGGGCTGCGTCCGGCAGGCGGGCAAACACCTGCAACTGGGCATCCACCGGCAGGGCCTCACCGCTGCAGACGATACGCCGCAGGCTACTGCAGGCTTCGACACCCGGCTCGTGGATGAACGCCTGGAGCATCGACGGCACGAAATGCAGGGTGCTGACCTGGAAGCGGCGGATGGTCTCGATCAAGCGTGCCGGATCGCGATGTTCACCCGGCGCGGCCACCGCCAGGCACGCGCCAGTCATCAGCGGCCAGAAGAACTCCCACACCGACACGTCGAAACTGAAGGGGGTCTTCTGCAGCACGGTGTCGTCGGCGCCGATGGCGTAGGCCTCCTGCATCCAGTGCAGGCGGTTGGCCAGGGCCCGGTGGCTGTTGCCGGCGCCCTTCGGCCGCCCGGTGGAGCCGGAGGTGTAGATGACGTAGGCCAGTTGCTCGGGGTCGATATCCACCAACGGGGCGCTGCTGGGTTGCTCGTCGAGCAGCAACTGGTCGAGCGCCACGCACTGCACACCCTGGGGCAGCGGCAGGCTGTCGAGCAGTGCCTGCTGGGTCAGCAGCAGGTCGATGCCGCTGTCCTCGATCATGTAGGCCAGGCGTTCTGCGGGGTACTCCGGATCCAGCGGCACATAGGCAGCACCGGCCTTGAGGATACCCAGCAGCCCCACCACCATTTCGACGCTGCGCTGCACGCTGATGCCGACCAGGCTGTCGCCTCGGGCGCCCTGGGCGCGCAGGTAGTGGGCCAACTGGTTGGCGCGGGCGTCGAGCCGGGCGTAGCTGAGCGCATGCTCGCCAAACACCAGGGCCGGGGCCTGCGGCGCGCGGCGTGCCTGGTCTTCGAACAGCTGGTGCACCGGGCGTTCGAGCGGGTAGTCACGGGCCGTAGCGTTCCAGTCCTGGAGCACGGTGGCAAGGCTGGCGTCATCGAGCATCGGCACCTGCCACAGCGCTTGCTGCGGCTGCTCGACCAGGCCTCGCAGCAGGGCCTGCCAGTGCCGGGCCATGCGCTCGATGGTGGCGCCGTCGAACAGGTCGCTGGCATAGGTGAAGGCCGCGTGCAGCACGCCACCTTGCTCGTAGGTGTCGAGGCTGAGGTCGAACTGGGTGGTGCGGCTGCGCCATTGCAGCGGCGCCAGTTGCAGGCCGGACGCCAGGGTGACGGTGGTCAGGTCGGCGACCTGCGGCTGGTGGTTGTACATCACCTGGAACAGCGGTGCGTGGCTGAGGCTGCGCTCGACCTTGAGCGCCTCGACCAGGCGCTCGAACGGCAGGTCCTGGTGCGCCTGGGCGCCCAGCACGGTCTGACGTACCGCTTGCAGATAACCCAGCACGTCCTGTTGCGCTTGTGGCTGCAGGCGCAGCACCTGGGTGTTGACGAACAGCCCGATCAGCCCCTCGACCTCGGCGCGGTTGCGGTTGGCCACCGGGCTGCCGATGCGCAGGTCGCTTTGGCCGGTGTAGCGTTGCAGGAGCATGCCGAAGCTGGCGAGCAGGACCATGAACAGCGACAGGTTGTGCTGGCGGGCAAAACCGCGCACCTGCTCGGTCAGTGCCGCGTCGAGCGGGAATGACTGGCGGCTGCCGCTGAAGCTGGGAGTGGCCGGGCGCGCGTGGTCCAGCGGCAGCTCCAGCACCGGCTGCTCCTCGCCCAGCTGGGCCTGCCAGTACTGCAACTGGCGCTCCATCTCGCCCGCTTCGAGCCAGCGGCGCTGCCACAGGGCGTAGTCGACGTACTGGATGGGCAGTGCTGGCAACTGCGGTGCCTGGCCTGCAGCAAAGGCGTCATAGGCGCGGCTGAACTCATCGATCAGCACATTCATCGACCAGCCGTCGGAAACGATGTGGTGCAGGGTCAGCAGCAGCACGTGCTCCTGCGCATCGAGGTGCAGCAGGCGCACCCGCAGCAGTGGGCCTTGCGCCAGGTCGAACGGGCGTAGCGACTCGGCCTCGGCTTCGGCACGGACCTGTGCCTCACGCTGGTCGGCGGCGAGGTTGCGCAGGTCGACGCGCTCGATGTTCACGTGTGCGAGCGGGCGGTGGACCTGCTCCAGGCGATCATCGGCCTGGGGTTCGAAGACGGTCGTCAGGCTTTGGTGACGGGCCAGTACGGTGGCGAAGGCCTGCTCCAGGGCGGCTTCGTTCAGCTGGCCTAGCAGGCGTACGGCGCCTGGGAGGTTGTAGGCGCCGCTCTGGGGGTCCATTTGCCAGAGCACCCACATGCGTTGCTGGGCATAGGACAGCGCCTGGCGGTCTGGGGCCTCGACACTGGCGGGGATGGGGAACTGGGAAAAGTCGATGCCCTCCTTGGCCAGGGTCTCGAGGAACACGCGGCGCTTTTCCAGCGGCAGTTCAATGAAACGGCGGGCCAGTTGCAGGGACTTCTCGGCATTCATCAGATTGCTTCCGTACGGGTGGGGTATCGGGCGGGGCCCGGCTATCCCTACGAAACGGATACATCTTGCAAAAAGTTAGGTTTTGGTGGGGGTTTGGGGGGCGGTGGGGGGGCTCGTGGCGGGTGAATATCCGATTTGGGTGGCGACGCGGATTCACCTTTTCGCCTTTACGGCGAACCCCCCT
>NZ_JABWRO010000159.1:0-10571 GCF_014268985.1 Pseudomonas sp. RW10S2
GAGGGGTATCAATGGATCAGACCGACCCGTGACAGGTTGGGGAAGTGGCTGAGCTTGGGCTCGGGCCAGCTCATCCAGACCGCAAAGGCCTTGCCGACGATGTTACGGTCCGGGACCATGCCCTGCAGCTCGCGCGGGATACTCGGGTCGTCCCAGTAGCGGCTGTCGTTGGAGTTGTCGCGGTTGTCGCCCATCATGAAGTAATGGCCAGCCGGCACGGTCCACTGCTGGTCCGGCGGCATGCGATAGCGGCTCATTTCCTTGCGGATCAGGTGCTCGGCTTCGCCCAGCTTCTCCTTGTACAACTCGGCGCTACCCAAGGATCCGGCTTCGGTGCCCACCAGTTGCTCAGCGACCAGCTGGTCGTTGACGTACAGATGCTTCTCGTTGGTGTAGCGGATCCGGTCGCCCGGCAGACCGACCACACGCTTGATGTAGTTGACGTTCGGGTCGCTCGGGTAGCGGAACACCATGACGTCACCGCGCTGCGGGTCACCGACCTCGATGACCTTCTTGTCGATCACCGGCAGGCGGATACCGTAGGAGAACTTGTTCACCAGGATGAAATCGCCCACTTCCAGGGTCGGCTTCATCGAACCCGACGGAATCTGGAAGGGTTCGACCAGGAACGAGCGCAGCACCAGCACGATGAACAGTACCGGGAAGAACGACTTGCCGTACTCGACGAGCAACGGCTCCTTGTTCAGGCGCTCGACCACCGCGACCTCGGGCTGGCTGACGCTGCCCTGGTAGTTGGCGATCGCCGCTCGCCGGCGCGGGGCCAGGAACAGCAGATCGATCAGACCCAACAGGCCGCAGACAGCGACGGCGATGACTAGCAACAGCGGGAAATTTAGCGACATAGGACCTAGCTATCCAACCTGAGCACAGCGAGGAAGGCTTCCTGTGGGATCTCCACGTTGCCCACCTGCTTCATGCGTTTCTTACCGGCCTTCTGCTTCTCCAGCAGCTTCTTCTTACGGCTGACGTCACCGCCATAGCACTTAGCCAGTACGTTCTTTCTGAGCGCCTTGACAGTGGTCCGCGCAATGATCTGGCCGCCGATAGCTGCCTGGATCGCCACGTCGAACATCTGCCGAGGAATCAGTTCCTTCATCTTCTCGGTCAACGCACGGCCTTTGTAGGCCGCGTTGTCACGATGCACGATCAATGCCAGGGCATCGACCTTGTCGCCGTTGATCAGCACGTCCAGCTTGACCAGGTTGGCCGACTGGTAGCGATCGAAATGATAGTCCAGCGAAGCGTAGCCGCGGCTGGTGGATTTGAGCTTGTCGAAGAAGTCCAGCACCACTTCGTTCATCGGCAGGTCGTAGCGCACCTGTACCTGGCTGCCGAGGAACTGCATGTCACGCTGAACGCCACGCTTCTCGATGCACAGGGTGATGACGTTGCCCAGGTGCTCCTGCGGCACGAGGATGGTCGCCGTGACGATCGGCTCGCGGAAGTCCGCGACCGCCGAGACATCCGGCAGCTTCGACGGGTTGTCGACGACGATGGTTTCGCCGGTCTTGAGCTCCAGCTCGTAGATCACGCTCGGCGCGGTGGTGATCAGGTCCAGGTCGTATTCGCGCTCGAGGCGCTCCTGGATGATCTCCATGTGCAGCATGCCGAGGAAGCCGCAACGGAAGCCGAAGCCCAGGGCGTCGGAGCTTTCCGGCATGTACTGCAGCGACGAGTCGTTGAGCGTCAGCTTCTGCAGGGCGTCGCGGAAGTCCTCGAAATCGTCGGAGCTGACCGGGAACAGGCCGGCGTACACCTGCGGCTGGATCTTCTTGAAGCCAGGCAGCACCTCGACCTCGGGGGTCGAGGACAGCGTCAGGGTGTCGCCGACCGGCGCGCCGTGAATGTCCTTGATGCTGGCGATGATGAAGCCCACTTCGCCAGCCTTGAGGTCGGCGGTCTGGGTGTGTTTCGGGGTGAAGACACCGACGCTGTCGACCAGGTGCACCTTGCCGGTGGACTTGACCAGGATCTTGTCGCCCTTCTTGACCCGGCCCTGGCGCACACGCACCAGCGACACGACGCCCAGGTAGTTGTCGAACCAGGAGTCGATGATCAGCGCCTGCAGAGGGGCGTCGATCTCGCCTTCTGGCGCGGGAATGGTCTGCACCAGGCGCTCGAGCACCTCGTCCACGCCCATGCCGCTCTTGGCACTGCAGGCCACGGCTTCGGTGGCGTCGATGCCGATGATCTTCTCGATCTCGTCCTTGACGCGGTCCGGATCGGCCTGGGGCAGGTCCATCTTGTTCAGTACCGGCATGACCTCGAGGCCCTGCTCGATGGCGGTGTAGCAGTTGGCGACCGACTGCGCCTCGACGCCCTGACCGGCATCGACCACCAGCAGCGCGCCCTCGCACGCGGCCAGCGAACGCGAGACTTCGTAGGTGAAGTCGACGTGGCCGGGGGTGTCGATGAAGTTCAACTGGTAGGTTTTGCCGTCCTGCGCCTTGTAGTGCAGGGTGACGCTGTGGGCCTTGATGGTGATACCGCGTTCACGCTCGAGGTCCATGGAGTCGAGGACCTGGGCCTCCATTTCGCGCGCCGACAGGCCACCGCACATCTGGATGAAACGGTCGGCCAGCGTCGACTTGCCATGGTCGATGTGGGCGATGATGGAGAAATTGCGGATATGACTCAAATCACTCACGGGTCAACACTCGAAAAGGCTGCGAGCCGGACGCCCGCGGAAAAATAGCCGGGAATTGTACCTCAAGCCGGAGGGATATGGGAGATTCCTCTATCGCCACGCACACCTGCAAATGCGACATGAATTTGCTCGGCTCGCTGATGTTCCCACAGAACATCATGACACGCTCATGAAAAAGGGCAGCCGAAGCTGCCCTTTCCTACCCTTCACTCAGCCTATTCAGCCAACTTGAAGGTGATGAAGCTGGCGCGGCCCTGTCGCAGCACACGCATCGATACCGAACGGTTCTTCGGCAGGTCCTTGGCGATCTCGGTGAATTGCTTGGCCGAGCTGATCGCCTGGTTGTTCAGGTGGCTGATCACGTCGCCCGGACGCAGGCCAATCAGTGCTGCCGGACCATCCTGAACCTCCTTGATGACCACACCGCCCTTGAGCTCGAGCGACTTCTTCTGCTCGTCGCTGAGGTCGGCGACCGAGACGCCCAGGCGGTTGCTGTTGCGCTCCACGCCTGCCTGGCCAGCGGTGCCAATGTCGGCATCGTCTTCAGGGAGTGCACCGATGGTGATGTCCAGGGTCTGACGCTTGCCTTCGCGGATGATCTCGAGCTTGGCTTTCTGGCCATCCTTGAGACCGCCGACCAGGTGTGGCAGGTCTGCGGACATGACGATCGGCTGGCCGTTCATGCTCAGGATCACGTCACCGACCTGCAGGCCGCCCTTGGCCGCAGGGCCGTTTTCCAGCACCTGGGCTACCAGCGCACCGGCAGGCTTATCGAGCCCGAAGGACTCGGCCAGGTCCTTGTTCACTTCCTGGATCACCACGCCGAGCCAGCCGCGGCTGACCTTGCCGTCTTTCTTCAACTGGTTCGAGACATCGATCGCCACGTCGATCGGGATGGCGAACGACAGGCCCATGAAGCCGCCGGAGCGGGTGAAGATCTGCGAGTTGATACCCACGACCTCACCCTTCATGTTGAACAGCGGGCCGCCGGAGTTACCCGGGTTGATCGCGACGTCGGTCTGGATGAACGGCACGTAGGTGTCGTTGGGCAAGGTACGCCCCTTGGCGCTGACGATACCTTTGGTCACCGAATGATCGAAACCGAACGGCGAGCCGATGGCCAACACCCACTCACCGACCTTCAGCTTCTCGGAATCGCCCAGCTTGACGGTCGGCAGATTCTTGCCATCGACCTTGAGCAGTGCCACGTCGGTGCGCGGGTCGGTGCCAACCAGCTTGGCTTGCAGTTCGCTGCGATCGGACAGGCGGACGATGATCTCGTCGGCATCGGCGACAACATGGTTGTTGGTCAGGACATAACCATCGCTGGAGATGATGAAGCCCGAGCCCAGCGACTGAGCCTCACGCTGGCGATCGCCACGCGGGGAGCGCGGCTGCTGCGGCATGTTGCGCTCGAAAAACTCGCGGAACATCGGAGGCAGGCCCTCCAGGTCGGGCATCTGCCCGGCGGCGACGCGACGGTCCGGCAGTTTTTGCTTGGTACTGATGTTGACCACCGCCGGCGAGGCTTGCTCGACCAGGGTGGTGAAGTCCGGCAGGGCTTCCTCGGCCTGGGCGTTAAGCACCTGGCCGAGCATCAGCACGGCGGCGAACATCGATAGATAGGTTTTCAAGCGTGGTATTGACATACGGCTCCCGTCACAACGAGCGTAGTTAGCAGAAGGGCCCCTGCAGATGCAGGAAAGGCCAGACTCCAGGAAGTCTGACCTATAGAAAATTTACCAGTTGATTGCAAATGACAATGCTTTAATTTCATGTCAGCTGCGCGCCTGACAGCTTGTAGGAAGGGTCTGGGACGGTCATTACCGCGCCTGGACATCCTGGGCGCGCATCGACAATGCCACGCGCTCGGCGGTCCCCAGCGGAATCTCTCCGACCACGGTGACCATGACCTTGCCCTTGGGTGTGTTCAGATGCCGTGAGACAGCGACGGTAGGCCCCAGTTGCGCACGGGTATCGGTACCGGCGTCTTCCTTGATCGGCTCGAGAAAGACGGAGAACCGCGCCAGCCCATCGTCGTACATCAGGCTGCTGACGGTGCTGTTGCGTTCGGGATCACGGCGCACGGCGCTGTTGACCAGCTCGAAGCCAGGCGGCAGCCAGTCGGAACGCCAGCCAGCGACAGTTTCAGGCTTCGCCGCCGCAAGAGGCTGCACCGGCTTGCACGCGGAACTGGCCTGCAGGTCGCGATCGGTCGGAACGTCATCGGTATCCAGGCGGGTCATCTGGAAGCGCTCGAGCAACTGGCCCTTGTCGTTGAGCATCAACGACCGCAGCGGCAGGCCGGTCTGGCGATCCAGGTGAAGCTCAAAGGCGTAACGGTGCTGGTCGCGTGGAGTGAGGGTGACGATCACCGCGTCGCGCCCGGCGATACGTGCCTTGCCAGCCACACCCAGGTCGTACCAGCTCATCAGCTTCAGAGGATCGAGCACTCGCGGGGCGGAATCGGGCGGCGTACCGACCCCGCTGACCAGGGAACCACTGACGCACTGCACCTTGCCGTCGACTCGCACGATTTCCTGGGCGGCGCCATCGAGCTGCAACAACCGCTCGCTGACTTTGCCGTCCTGGACGCGATGCCAGATATCGTGGGAAGAAAAACTGCCGTTACGTTCGTAGACGAAAGAACCCTGGTAACTCTGCCCTTGCTCGGCCTGTGCCAGCTTGTTCAGCCACTCGCTCGCCTCGGGCGAAGAGTTGGCCGCCAATGCCGGCACCGTGATGCAACTGCCGAGCAGCAGCGACAGAAGAGGTAGCGCTCGCATGATCCTCCTTACTTAGCGATTTTCCAGGCTGGCGGCGCGTGCGTAAGGCAGAGCGGTTTCAGTGCCCTTCAGCGCAGACTCCTGAGCGTGCTGGCGCAGGTAACCTGGCAGACGCTGATCCCAGCCGGCCTGGTTCTGCAGCACACCGTTGGCCATCGGCCCGGTCGGTTGCTCACTGCTCTCACTATAGCCTGCCAGAACGGCTGGACCTTGAGCCTGCGGTACGGTGATCCCCTGCTGCACAGGTTGCTGCGAAGCAAGTTGCGCGCCGTTGATCTCATCCTGGTTGTACAGGCGTACGCCTGCCAGCACAGCGACGGTCACCGAAGCGGCAACGGCCAGGCGACCAATGCTGCGCCAGGGGCCACGCTTGGCCTTGACCGGGACGGCTTCGTCGGCCAGCGCGGCAGAAACGGCCGACGCGATGTCGAGCTTGGGCAGCAGCAGTTCCTTGTGCATGGCTGCGCGAGCGACCTGGTAACGCGACCAGGTGGCACGGGTCTCGGCATCATCGACCGCGTTCAGCACGCGACGTAATTCCAGTTCGTCCGCTTCGTTATCCATTACCGCGGACAGCGATTCCTGCAAAGCTTCACGACTCATGGCGGTTCCTCTCTTGGCTGTCGCCGCTGTCTCAGGTTTCCTGCAACAGGGGTTGCAGGGCTTTGTCTATGGCCTCCCGAGCGCGGAAGATTCGAGAGCGCACGGTACCCACCGGACATTGCATGACACTGGCAATGTCTTCGTAACTCAGCCCGTCGAACTCGCGCAGGGTCAATGCCGTGCGCAGGTCTTCGGGCAGTTGCTGGATGGTGCGATGGACAGTGCCTTCGATTTCATCCCGCAACAACGAGCGCTCTGGGGACTCGAGATCCTTGAGACCATGATCGCCGTCGTAGAACTCCGCATCCTCGGAGCTCACATCGCTGTCTGGCGGCCGTCTTCCACGGGACACCAGGTAATTCTTCGCCGTGTTGATGGCGATGCGGTACAGCCACGTGTAGAACGCACTGTCACCGCGGAAGTTGCCAAGCGCACGGTAGGCCTTGATGAAAGCTTCCTGCGCCACGTCCTGCGCTTCATGGGTGTCGTGTACAAAACGCACGATCAACCCGAGAATCTTGTGCTGATACTTCAGCACCAACAGATCGAACGCTCGCCTGTCACCGCGCTGCACGCGCTCGACAAGCTGCTGATCCTCTTCCTGGGTTAGCATGAACACTCCTCAGTGAACTCAAAGGAGCGTTGCGACAGCCATCGTTCAGGCTTGCAACCATAGACTCGGGCTTTGCGCAAAAGTTCTCCCCTCCAAGCAAGTTTCCTGCGGCCTCTGGTCGGCTCGCACGAAAAAGACACAGCGCGGTCGCAGCCGGCTGCGTCGATAATCGGTGTCTCGAATACACAGGTTTCAGCCCGGGTAGAGCCGCTGTCCTGCGTCGCCTCGGCAATCGTGGCAGACGGGCAGCCTTCTTGAGATTTGCAGGGGTACTGGAAAGTTCCCACAAAGTCGCCACGCCTGCGCAACCGCCATTGGAAATCCGACGCCGGGGGCTGCTATAAAGGCAGCCCGGCATCTTTCACGATAGTTTCACAATGCCATATACGCATCACTATTGTGCCGCTCCCCTTCCCTAGTTACTAGTGTCCCGACATGAGCCAACAATTCCAACATGATGTCCTGGTGATCGGCAGTGGCGCCGCCGGTCTCAGCCTGGCACTGAACCTTCCCGGCCACCTGCGCGTCGCGGTCCTGAGCAAGGGCGACCTCGCCAACGGCTCTACCTTCTGGGCCCAGGGCGGTGTCGCCGCGGTACTGGACGACACCGACACGGTGCAATCGCACGTCGAGGACACGCTCAATGCAGGCGGTGGCCTGTGCCATGAAGACGCCGTGCGATTCACCGTCGAACACAGCCGCGAAGCCATCGAGTGGCTGATCGAGCAGGGCGTGCCCTTCACCCGCGATGAACACCACAGCGTCGACGACGGCGGCTTCGAGTTCCACCTCACCCGTGAAGGCGGTCACAGCCACCGCCGCATCATCCATGCCGCCGATGCCACGGGCGCCGCGATCTTCACCACGCTTCTGGAACAGGCGCGCCAGCGCCCGAACATCGACCTGCTCGAACAGCGTGTAGCCGTGGACCTGATCACCGAGCGGCGCCTGGGCCTGCCCGGCGAACGCTGCCTGGGCGCCTACGTGCTCGACCGCAACAGCGGCGAGGTGGACACCTTCGGCGCACGCTTCACGGTGTTAGCGACAGGCGGCGCGGCCAAGGTCTATCTCTACACCAGCAACCCCGACGGCGCCTGCGGTGATGGCATTGCCATGGCCTGGCGCGCCGGCTGTCGGGTGGCGAACCTTGAGTTCAACCAGTTCCACCCAACCTGCCTGTACCATCCGCAAGCCAAAAGTTTCCTGATCACCGAGGCCCTGCGTGGCGAAGGTGCGCTGCTGCGCCTGCCCAACGGCGAGCGCTTCATGCCGCGCTTCGACCCGCGCGAAGAGTTGGCGCCACGGGATATCGTCGCTCGCGCCATCGACCACGAGATGAAGCGCCTGGGCGTGGACTGCGTGTACCTGGACATCACCCACAAGCCGGTCGAGTTCATCAAGAGCCACTTCCCCACGGTCTACGAACGCTGCCTGACCTTCGGCATCGACATCACTCGCCAGCCGATCCCGGTGGTACCGGCAGCGCACTACACCTGCGGCGGCGTGATGGTCGACGAGCGCGGCCACACCGACGTACCGGGCCTGTATGCCATTGGCGAGACCAGTTTCACCGGCCTGCACGGCGCCAATCGCATGGCCAGCAATTCGCTGCTGGAGTGCTTCGTCTACGGCCGCGCGGCTGCCGCGGACATCGAGGCGCACCTGGATCAAGTCGGCAGGCCGCAGGCCCTGCCTTGCTGGGATGCCAGCCAGGTTACCGATTCGGATGAAGACGTGATCATCGCGCACAACTGGGACGAACTGCGGCGATTCATGTGGGACTACGTCGGCATCGTGCGCACCAGCAAACGCCTGCAGCGCGCCGAGCACCGGGTGCGCCTGCTGCTGGACGAAATCGACGAGTTCTACAGCAACTACAAGGTCAGCCGCGACCTGATCGAGCTGCGCAACCTGGCACAGGTGGCCGAGCTGATGATTCGCTCGGCGATGCAGCGCAAGGAAAGCCGTGGGCTGCACTACACCCTGGACTACCCGGGGATGCTGGGTGAGGCCAGGGATACGATACTCAGCCCGACCTGAGCCTGGCGCCGGCCTTTTCGCCGCGGCGACTTGCCCGCGAAGAGGTCGGCAACACCCACTTCACTCTACAGCCATCACCCATCGGCGTCGGCTGAACTTCAAGCGCACACGAAGCTGTCGGTGCTCATCCGCCGTCAGCGCATCCCTTGGAATGCACTGGCTCTGCGCAACCCGCCGCCCTTCGCGCACGAAGCGCAACACCACCATCACCGGCAGCGCGACGCTGTCACGGCACAACCTCACCCGCTGCCAGCCATGGGCACGGCTGAACGCCTGCCAGCCACGCGCATCACGGCGCAGACCGCTCACGGCATCAGGATGGGTCAGGAGGATACGACGGGGAATCACCCAACAGGCATGGGCGAGGCAGGCAATCAGCACGCCGGTTGCCAAGCACCAGGGCAAGGCACTGAACCACAGAGTGGCGAGCGCCAGCGCCTGCCCGGCAAGATAGGCCGTCAGCAGCAGGCGCGAGCCCTGCCAACGGCACTCGAAGCTCTCACTTGGGCTGGACACGGTCCAGGATGATGCGGACCATGCGCTGCAGCTCAGGGTCTTCGGATTCGTTACGCTCCATGAACCAGCCGAACATGTCCTGGTCCTCGCAGGTCAACAGGCGGCGGTACAGTTCGCGATCCGCTTCGCTCAGGTTCGGGTAAACCTCCTGGGTGAAGGGTACGAGCAGCACGTCCAGCTCCAGCATGCCGCGGCGGCTGTGCCAGAAAAGCCGGTTGAGTTCAGTTTGTTCGACCATGGGGCCCTCCTCGAATGGTCGCGCAGTATACCGCGCTGCAACCACAGCGGCACGAGGCATTGGTCTAGTCACCTACCTATTTTGTTACTGGCGTTCTATGATGGCCGCCAGTCTTTATAGCTACCGCGATGACCCATGGCCGACTCCGCTTTCTTCTGTCCCCTGTCCCACGAGGGCATCCTCGCTGTCCGCGGCTCCGACGCCGGCAAGTTCCTGCAAGGCCAGCTGACCTGCAACCTCGACTATCTGAATCCGCAGCACGCCAGTCTCGGCGCTCGCTGCATGGTCAAAGGCCGCATGCAATCCAGCTTCCGCATCCTGCCCGAAGGCAATGGCTATCTGCTTGCCATGGCCAGCGAACTGCTCGAGGCGCAATTGGCGGATCTGAAGAAGTACGCGGTGTTCTCCAAGGCCACGCTGACCGACGAAAGCCCCGCCTGGGTACGCTTCGGCCTGCAGCAGGGCGATGCCGCGCTGCACACGCTGGGGCTTGAAACACCACAGGCAGCCGGCGCCACCGTGCGTCATGAAGGGCTCGTCGCCATCGCTGTCTCGCCTGCACGCGTCGAACTGTGGGTGCCCGCCGAACAGGCCGCCAACGTGCGCGAAGTCCTCGCCGCCGCACTGCCCGAAGGCACCCTGGATGCCTGGCTGCTGGGCCAGATCCGCGCCGGCATCGGCCAGGTCATGGGCCCGACCCGTGAACTGTTCATCCCGCAGATGATCAACCTGCAGGCCGTCGACGGCGTGAGTTTCAAGAAGGGCTGCTATACCGGCCAGGAAATCGTCGCGCGCATGCAGTACCTGGGCAAGCTCAAGCGTCGCCAGTATCGCCTCTCGCTGCCCGTGGACGAAGCCCCCGCACCCGGCGCAGAGATCTTCTCGCCCACCCACGGCTCCTCGGTCGGCGAGGTGGTCATCGCGGCACCGGCCGAGCAAGGTGTCGAACTGCTGGCAGTGCTCAGCGCCGACTCGGTGGAAGATGACAACCTGCACCTGGGCAGCCTCGAAGGCCCACGCCTGACCCTGCTCGACCTGCCCTACGAACTGGACCGCGATCGGGAAATCCAGCGCTGACCAGCCCGCCCCGCCGCTGCGGCGGGGCAG
>NZ_JABWRO010000016.1:0-59145 GCF_014268985.1 Pseudomonas sp. RW10S2
GGGCGCTTCGCTGCCCGGCACGCCGGAGATCCTATGCACGCCAATATGCGTTATGAAAACTTCATCGTCTTCCTCGCCCCGCTGGTCAACAGTCTGGGGGGCATCGCCATCGATCTGTATGCACCGAGCCTTCCGTCCATCGGACGCGAACTGGGCGCGGGGCCTGCGCTGATGCAGAACACCATCACCATCACGCTGCTGTTCTATGCCCTGGGGCAGCTGTTCTTCGGCGTGATGGCCGACGCGCGCGGGCGCCGGCCTGCCGTACTGCTGGGCCTGGGCGTGTTCGTGGTCGGCAGCCTGCTGGCCACTGCTGCGACGTCCATCGAGATGCTGCTGCTGGCGCGTGCGCTGCAGGGCTTTGCCATTGGCGCCTGCCAGGTCGTTGCCCGTGCTGTGTTGGTCGACATCGTCAAAGGCCCGCGCTTCTATGTCGCGATCATCTACCTCAGCCTGGCGTTCGGCCTGGGGCCAGTCATCGCGCCCTATATCGGCGGGCTGATCGAGGTGCATTTCGGCTGGCGCTACAACTTCGTGCTGTATGCCGCCTATGCCCTGATGGTCCTGGCTTTCGTCGTTGCCGGGCTCAAGGAGTCACTGCCGACCGGTGCCCGTCGCAGTGCCTTGCAGACGGTGGTCGGCTATCGGTTCATCCTGGCCGACAAGCGCTTCCGTGCCTCGGTGGTGGTGCTCGGCGCGAGCTTTTCCGCATTCCTGCTGTGGAACGTGTTTGGGCCGCATATCGTCCAGGATGTGCTCGGCCATGACGCTCATTACTTCGGCACCACGGCGCTGGGTGTGGGCTGCTGCTATCTGGTCGGCACACTGACCAACCGTGCGCTGGTCCGTGTCGTTTCACCCGATACCTTGATGTGGAGCGGGCTGGCGCTGTTTCTGGTGGGGGTACTGTGCATCGCGGCGGCTGCCGACACCTTGAGCCTGGCGAACATTCTCGCGGGTATCATGCTGATCGCCTTCGGCCAGGGCTTTATCTTCTCCAATGCCATGGCCCGTTCGATGGCACTGTTTCCTGATCGCGCTGGGGTGGCTGCGAGTCTGCAGGGCTGCTTGATGCTGGTGTTCGGTTCGATTGCCTCGGCGACGGTCAGTGGCTTCGGGTTGGAGTCGAACCTGCCGATCGCCGGGGTCTTCGCAGTACTGATGCTGGTATCTTTTTCCGGGATGCTGGGTGCACGGATGGCGCGCCAGGCGTCCTTGGCCTAGGTGCTTGTGCGAATCGTAAAGCGCCCAGCGCCCGATCAATCCAGTAGCTGGGACAGCAGACGGTCCAGCTACTGGGCATAGGCAGCAAGCGCTGCCAGCCTCGCGCAACCGTCACCCCAGTGCTTCGTGCTCTTGCTTGTACAGTTGCAGGCCACGGGCCTGATAGTTGGCCAGGGCGGCGGGATGGTCGAGGCTGCAGGTGTGCACCCAGACCCGCCGCGTGCCAGGCCACTCCCACGCGCTGCGGATGGCCTGGCTGAGCAGCGGGCCGCCGAAGCCCTTGTCAAGGAACTGCGGGGCGAGGCCGAAGTAGCGGATCTCGGTGTTCTCGCCGTCGGGGCGGTGCAGTTCGTAGTAGCCGGCGATGGCGCCACGGTGGTAGGCCACCCAGGTGCGGTGGCAGTCCTGGCCGACAACCGCCAGCCACTGTTCGTCGCTCCAGCTGTTCAGGTCGGTCCAGCCCCAGGCCTTGCCCACCAGTTGGTACAGGAAGCGGTTGAGCTCCGGCTGGACGACTTCGCATTCGACGATCGTCAAGCCATCGGGGGCAGGCTTGCTGCGCAGGGCATCCGGGGAGGTCATTTCCAGGTAGAAGGTGGTCAGCGTGGCGGTCACCGGTGCGGCTCCAGGTCGGGGGCAAGACCGCTAGCGTACCTGCCAGGACGTGCGGATCAAAGCCTGGTGGCCATTCCTCAGGTCGATGTGGGCGGGATATCGGCGGGTGTGTCGATGTCACGCAGGATGCCAGGGTCGTTGAGATCCAGCACAAGGCAGGCGTGGGGGTTGGCCTCGATGACCGGTCGCCCACCCTGGTCACCTTGCAGGCGGGTGAGGGCTGCCCAGAAATGGCGCCCGAAGATGACCGGATGGCCACGTCGGCCTTGGTAGCACGGCAGGACGATACGTTCGGCAGCGAGGTGACCGAGCAGGTGCTCGAAGGTGCGTGGTGCGATCCACGGCATATCGCCAAGCAGCACGGCCACCGCCGGGGCATCGATGCTGGCCAGGGCCGTGATGCCGGCCGCGAGGCTCGCTCCCATGCCATCAGCTGCCTGTGAGGCGCGTACGATGTGGACTTGCGCATCGATGCCCAGGGTTTGCGGATCATCGTCGCAGCGCAGCACCACATACACCGGGTCGAAACAGGCTTGTACCTGTTTCAAGGTGCTGGCCAGTAGGCCCTGTCCGTCCGCGAGCACGGCCTTGCGCTTGTCGCTGCCAAAGCGCGTGCCGCGTCCGGCGGCGAGCACCAGGGCGGCGCAGCGAGCTCTGGCTTGGGGTTCGGTCATGGTGGGTTGTCCGAGTGTGGCGGCATGGGGTGCAGGCAAGCATACCGCAGGGTCAGGCGGCAGGCAGCGCCTGTTGTTCGCGTGCCTGCTTGGCCTTGGTGACGTTCACCGCGCCGGGCAGTTCGACGCCGTTCTTGGCGGCAAGGATCTCGGCCATCACACTCACGGCAATCTCGGCCGGAGTCTTGCTGCCGATGTAGATGCCGATGGGGCCGTGCAGGCGCGCAAGGCTGGCGTCGGTTTCACCGAAGTGCTCGATCAGCCGCGCGCGACGCTGCTGGCTGTTGCGCCGCGAGCCGATGGCACCGATATAGAAAGCCGGGCCACGCAGCGCTTCGAGCAGGGCCAGGTCGTCGAGCTTGGGGTCGTGGCTGACCGCAACGATGCAGGTACGCAAGTCCGGGGCGTAGTCGCGCACGACATCGTCGGGCATGCCGACCAGGCACTCGACGCCGGCCACGTTCCAGCCGTCGATGTACTCGGGCCGCGGGTCGCAGACCGAGACACGAAAACCGTTGAACAGGGCCATGGTCGCCAGGTATTCGGCCAGGGCGCCGGCCCCGATCAGCAGCAGTCGATAGCCCGGGCCCAGGGTGCTGGCCATGTGCTCGCCATCAACGCTGAACTGCTCCGGGGCAGCGCTGGCGAGAAGGGTGGCCGCGCCGCTGTGCAGGTCGAGCTGACGGCGCACCAGTTGGCCGCTGTCGAGCTGCTCAAGCAGTTGGGCCAGCGACTGCCACGATGGCGAAAACTCCAGAATCAGCTCCAGCGTGCCGCCACAGGGCAGCCCGAAGCGATGGGCCTCGTCGGCGGTAACGCCGTAGCGCACCCGTTGCGGGGTGCTTTCAGGCAGGCCGGGGCCTCCATAGGCGGTGGTGTAGCGGTGGATCAGGTCGTCTTCGATACAGCCGCCGGAGACGCTGCCGACCACCCGCCCGTCGCTGCGCAAGGCCATCATCGAGCCGACCGGGCGTGGCGATGAGCCCCAGGTACGGGCGACGGTGGCCAGTAGCACGCGGTGGCCGGCTTGCAGCCAGTCCCGAGCGGTGCGCAGGACCAGCAGGTCGATACTTTCCATGGGCGCTCCTTCAACGCATATGCAGCACGATCGGGCTGCTGCTGGCAGGGTCGGTATGCTCGCGAAGCTTGGCCACTGCCTTTGCATCGACAGCGCCGCCGGTATTGCCCCAAGTCGTACGGACGAAGCTCAGCACCTCGGCGATCTCCTGGTCCGACATCTGCTCACGCAGCGCGGGCATCCGGTAGGCATCCGGCACCCCGGCGGCGACGACACGCTGCGAGCCGTTGAGGGTGATATTGATTGCCGAAGCGTTTTCCTTGGCCAGCATCGAGGTCGCGCCGGCCAGTGGCGGTATCCACTCGGCCTGGCCCTGGCCGTCCAGGCCATGGCACGACGCGCAACGGGTTACGTAGCTGTGCGCGCCCGGTGCATCCAGACGGGTAGCCGCCGACATGGCCTGATACTGCCAGGGGGCGCCGTCGCGCTGGGGATCACCCGGCAGGGACTTCAGGTAGCGGGCAATCGCGCCCAGGTCGTCGTCGCTCATGAACTGCGTGGAGTTGTTGAACGCCTCGGTCATCGAACCGTACACCACCGCATGCTTGTTGCGACCGGTCTTGAGGAACTGCACGATCTCGGGTTCGCTCCAGCGCCCGAGCCCGGTGTTGTGGTCCTGGCGCAAGCTCGGCGCATACCAGCCGTCGAGCAGGGCTCCGGCGAGAAACGCCTTGCCGGAGTCGTCCAGCGCTTTTTCGTTGAAGGCAAGGCCACGTGGCGTATGGCAACTGCCGCAGTGGCCCGGGCCCTGAACGATGTACGCGCCGCGGTTCCACAGGGGGTCTTCGGTGGGCTTTTCAGCGTAGGGCTTGTCGGCGGCGAACAGGCCGTTCCACAAGGCGATCGGCCAGCGCAGGTTCAGCGGCCAGGGAATATCGCTGGGGATATTGGCCTGGTCGGACGGTTGCACGCCCTTCATGAAGAAGGCATACAGCGCCCTCATGTCGTCATCGCTGAGCTTGGCGTAGGAAGGGTAGGGCATGGCCGGGTACAGCCGGCGCCCGCCCGGCGCAACGCCATGGCGCACGGCGCGGTCGAAGTCAGCGAGGCTGTAGCTGCCGATACCGTTTTTGCGGTCCGGGGTGATATTGGTGGCATGGATCGCGCCCAGGGGCGTTGCCATTTCCAGGCCGCCGGCGAACGGCGCCTTGCCGGGCAGGCTGTGGCACGCCACGCAATCGCTCAGGCGCGCGACATATTCGCCGCGGGCGATCAGCGCCTGGTCGGGGCTTGGTGTTTCCTGCTCGAAGGGCGAGGTGACCTCGCGGGTGACATACCAGGCCAGCAGGCCTGCCGCGACAAGGCAGGGCAGCGCAAGCCAGCGAGTGGTGGTGACCAGTCGGCTGTTTTTCATGAGGGCTTCCGTGTCAGGCAAAGGTATGGCGGCTGAGGGGCAGGCTGCGTGCGCGTTGGCCGGTCAGCCGCGCCACGGCGTTGGCCACCGCTGGTGCCACTGCCGGCAGCGGCGGCTCGCCGATGCCACCCATCTTCGCCCCGCTCTCGACGATGCGCACATGCACCCGGGCCATGCGCGATGGCGGCAGGATCGGGTACAGGTCGTAGTTACGCGCACGCGGCATGCCGTTGACCCACACCGCTTCCTCCACCAGTGTCTGCGACAGGCCGAGCGCCACGGCGCCGTTGACCTGATGCTCGACGATCGCCGGGTTGACGATGCTGCCCGGGTCGATCGCCTGCCAGATGTCGTGCACCTTGACCTGGCCGTTCTCGATCGATACTTCGGCAATCACCGCCGCCTCCGAACCGAACGGCGAGGCCATGGCCACGCCGCGGGCCCGCTTGGTTCCATCTTCGGCGGTGAAGGGGCCACGCTTCCAGCCACCGGACAATTCGCCGACAGCCTGCAGCAGGGTGGTCAGGCGTGGGTTGTCGCGCAACAGATGCAGGCGCAGCTCGAACGGGTCGTGCCCGCCTTTGTCGGCCAGTTCATCGAGGAACGACTCATAGAAGAAGTCGTTCAGCGAATTACCGACCGAACGCCAGTAGCCCAGCATAGCAGGGCCCTTCACATAAATTTGCCCGATGCGTTTGTTGGCAATGGCATAGGACTTGCCCGCCAGGCCTTCCAGGGCAGTGGGGTCGATCTTCTCGCCCTGTTTGCCGGCGATTGCCTCGGTCGGGCCCTCGGTCGCGCTGACCGCTTCGATGGCAACCGGCAGGCCCTTCTCGTCGAGCCCGGCGCGGAACTTGACCACTGCCACGGGCCGCAGCACGTCACGTACGAACTCTTCCTCGCGGGTCCAGATCAGCTTGACCGGGCGCCCGACCGCCTTGGCCAGGGCAATGGCCTGTGGGTAGGGGTTGGCCGAGTCGTACAGGAAGTGGCGCCCGAAGAAACCGCCCAGAAGCGGCGAATGCAGGATGATCTGTTCCTTGGCAAGGCCGGTGCGCTTGGCGATGTCGTCGCGGAACATGTCCGGCGCCTGGTTGGGCAGCCAGACTTCGAGCGACCCATCGGAATTGAAGCGCGCGAGCGCCGACGGCGGTTCGAGCTGGCCGTGGTTGAGGTACTGGTTGTGGTAGGTGGCTTCCACCTGGGTCTTGGCCCCCTTGAGCGCAGCCGCTACATCGCCTTCGTTCTCGTCATCGCGCGCCGGGCCGGTTTGTGCGGCCAGGTGATCGCGATAGGCATCGCTGGAAAAGTCAGCCGGCATCGTGCGTACCTTCGAATCGGCCCCCGGCTCCTGCCAGTCGACCTGTACCGCCTCCACTGCACGCTTGGCATGCCACCAGCGTTCGGCGACCACCGCCACTGCACCCGGCAGGACATGCACCGAATGCACGCCCTTCATCGCCTTGACCTGCGCTTCGTTGCGCAGGCCGCCCACCGTCATGCCCAGTCGTGGCGCGTGCTGCACCGCCGCGTGGAGCATGTCGTCGACCTTGAGGTCGATACTGTACTGAGCCTTGCCGGTGGACTTGTCGTAGGCATCGAGACGGCGTACCGGCTTGCCGATCCAGCGGAACTGGCTGGGATCGCGCAGCTTGACGCTGGCCGGGTCCGGCACAGGCAGGTCCATGGCGCGCTCGGCCAGGTCGCCATAAGCGACCGAGCGGCCGGAGGCTGCATGCACCACCTTGCCCGGTTCGGTGCTCAGCTCGCCGACCGGGACTTTCAGGGTGTCGGCACCGGCCTGCAGCAGCATGGCCCTGGCCAGCGCGCCAAGGCGGCGCATGGTTGGGTAGCTCATGCGTACCGACATGCTGCCGCCGGTGATGCGTAGGCCATTCTCCATCACCACATAGGCTTCGCCAGGTGGTGCGGCATCGATCAGGAAGTGGGCCGGTTCCACATCCAATTCTTCGCCGACGATCTGCGCCATGGCGGTGAATGTGCCCTGGCCACCTTCCATGAAGGGGCAGAGCAGGCGCACGGTGCCGTCAGGGCGGATTTCCAGGAATGCCGGCACCTGCGTGCCGCGCTCTGCGGTCACCGCGGTGGCGGCCTGGACCCGGGCCGAGCCGATCGGCAAGCCAAAGCCGATCACCAGGGCGCCGATGGCGCTCCCCGCAAGAAAGCGCCGACGCGACAGGTTGACCGGCTGATCCAGTTTCAGGTCGCGCAGTTCGGACGGGATGTCGATGGGCGAGTTCATCAGACGCTCTCCTTGGCGGCGGGCTGGGCGGCGAGCTCGTGCACCGCGGCGTGGATCGCGTTGTAGGTGCCGCAGCGGCACAGGTTGACCATCGCGGCGCTAATCTGCTCGTCGCTCGGTGCTGGCGTGTGCTTGAGCAGGGCGGTCGCGGCCATCACCTGGCCAGACTGGCAGTATCCGCACTGGGCGACCTGATGTTCGACCCAGGCCGCAACCACGCGCTTGCCCACCGGGTCGGCCTCGATCGCTTCGATGGTGGTCACTTCACGGCCAACCACACCGGCCACCGGCGTGACACAGGCACGCACCACGTTGCCGTCCACCAGCACCGAGCAGGCGCCACACTGGGCCAGGCCGCAGCCGTATTTGGTGCCGGTCATGCCCAGGTCATCGCGGATCACCCACAGCAGGGGGGTATCGGCGTCGGCGTCGACCTGATAGGTCTTCTGGTTGATGCGTAGTTCCATGGCGTTCACCCGCTGATCATCGGTTGGTGTTTCGTCGTTATAGGCAGGGCAGTGCATCGAGGCAGGGCCCTGGTAGGAATGCCGCGCGCGCATGAGGCGGGTTCCCGATCTGAAAACTCTAGACCCTGGTGGACAGGTTTCCTATCCGTCGGGCAGCAGGTTCAGAGAATCAGGCAAGAAATCAGGTGGATTGCGCTAGTGACAGGACTGGGCGGCTGCATCGCGCGGCGAGCCGTCGGTAAAAGCGCCGACATCGATCACGGATGTCGGCATCAGGCCAGTTGAACCAGGGGCCCGCGTTCGTTATCGGCGCGCGACGGCGTGATGGACGCACTGTTCGTAGTAGGTCTGCTTGATGGCGTTCGGCGGCAGGCGTGAGCTGCTGCTGTAGGTTTGCTCGGTGATGCCGAACGCCGTCATGCGCATCCAGGGTTTGGCGAAGCGCCGCACTTGCAGTTTCTTGCGCTGCGCATAGAGCGTCACCCCGGAGAGCTTGGCATGCTGCGCGTCGGCGGCGATCTGCGCGCCCCAGCCACACACGCTGCGATCGTTCTGGCTCAGCGGCCTGGCCTGGGCGCCGAATGCGGTGACCACCAGTACGCAGCTGGCCAGGGTTGCTAGAAATACCCGCATGTTGCTGTCCTAAGCGTCTGAAGAAAAAGGGAGTTTGCCTTCGCTTTGAACGCCTGGGGGCCAGCAATTTGCCGTCAGACGACAAGCAGCTTTGTCGGGCAGGAGGTGGGCAGGCGCAGGGAGAACCAAGCCAGCCCAGCAACCCAGAGCACCGCCACGCCGTAGTTGATTCGTTGATAGAGACCGAAGAGCTGGCCTGTTTCGGCTGCCCGTGCCATCAACGCCACCGTGCCGATGGAGAACACCACACAAAGCAGGGAGCCAATGGCGAGCAGCCGTGAATCACCCATGCGCAGTGCCAGCCAGACCCACAGCAGGCTGGCCAGGGTCAACGACAGGAACATCAGCAGACCGCTGAGGTTATGCATGTGCTGGGAGAACGAAGGCTCTGTGGGGGTGCAACCTGGGTCGCAGGCGAATACCCCAGTCCCCAGGCTTGCAACACCGTGCAACAGCACCAACAGCGCGCTCGCCAGGGCGACGTTCGAGTGACGCCAGCGACGGGCCAGCCCCCAGGCGAACAAGGCAAACAGCAGTGCCAATGGGAAGTTGTTGACCCAGGGCGAGAATGCCGCGGTCGGTGCGCCTGTCGCCCCGAGCTGGCTCATGGCCTGCTGCAGGTGCTGGTAACCGGGGTAAGCCTGAGCGGTGAGCCAAACCCCCAGCAGCAACCAGAGTGGGATGAACAGGCCGGTGGTGAGCAGGGCTCGGTCGAGTTTCGTCATAAGATGCCTTCCTTGGGCCATGCCGCTACATCTGGCGGCACGTGAACCCGCACACTACAGGCCTCGGCGGGCGGTTCGCCAGCCGTTTCGCTCAGCGGCCGGTCCCCAGCATCACCACCAGCACGCAGGCCAGCAGTGCCAGGTAGGCCCGCGCATGCAGGGTATCGCTCAGGCGCCCCAGCAGCGGCGCCGCCAGGTGCATGCCGAGCCAGGCGCCTGCGGCCATTGCCAGTGCCGCACGCAGGTCGATGTAGCCCAGCAGGCCCGTGCCCAGGTCCGTTCCCGGAGTCGGCACCAGGGCATACACCAGGGTCGCGGCCAGCGCCATGGGCAGTGACAGCGGGTTGGCCATGGCGGTGGCGGTGCTCATGCTGGCGCCCCGCCTGCGCATCAGCGGCACGGTCATCACACTGCCGCCGACTCCCAGCAGCGCTGCCAGTGCGCCGATCGGCAGGCCGGCGAGGGTGGCCGCTGCCTTGCCCAGCGGCGCCGGGCGGTGGTTGTCAACGCGCATGAAGCCTGGACGCAGCCATGCATCGAGCAGGCTCAGCAACAGGTAGCCGATGAATAGCCAACGCAGCCAGGTGCTGTCCAGGTACAGGGCGGCCCAGGCGCCAGCCAGTGCCCCCAGCGCGATGGCCGGCGCCAGAGGGCGTACCAGGTCCCAGCGCAGCGTGCCGGCGCGCTGGTGCCGCCAGGTGGCCAGGGCGCTGCTGAAGATCATCACCAGGGCAGAGGTGGCCACGGCGATCTGCATGGCGTGCAGTGCCATCGGGGAGCCCGCCGCGTGGCTGGTGAGCAGCAATGCGTAGAGCAAGGGCACAGCGAAGAAACCGCCGCCGAAGCCGAACAACAGCGTGGTGACGCCAGCGCACACGCCGAAGACACCGAGCAGGGGGTACAGCATGATCGTCAGCCTTTATTGAGAGAGTGGAGGTGCAGGGTAGGAGGACTAGGGCTGGCCAGCATTCGAACATTGGGCAATAATCCGTGCGTTTCAGCCATGGAGGCTCCGATGCGCAATGTGCCGCTGTTCCAGGTCGATGCCACGCCGCGCCCGGTGTTGGCGATCGCCACCGATTACCCGCCCGACACGCTATTGCCACGGCATGTGCACCGGCGTGCTCAGTTCCTCTATGGCATGAGCGGGTTGATGGAAGTCCTGACCGACGATGGCGCCTGGGTCATCCCGCCCTACAGCGGTGTGTGGATTCCGCCCGGCAAGCCCCATCAGGTACTGATGCGCGGCGTGAGCACGCGCAGCCTGTACATCGAGGCCGTTGCGGCGCCGAGGCTGGGGCAGGCCTGCGAAGCGCTGCT
The DNA here is from genome assembly GCF_014268985.1 of Pseudomonas sp. RW10S2. Classification (NCBI taxonomy): domain Bacteria; kingdom Pseudomonadati; phylum Pseudomonadota; class Gammaproteobacteria; order Pseudomonadales; family Pseudomonadaceae; genus Pseudomonas; species Pseudomonas sp. RW10S2. The sequence goes on from NZ_JABWRO010000016.1 coordinate 10,354, forward strand.
GGTCACGCCGCTGCTGCATCAGTTGCTGCTGGCCAGTGCCGAACTGCCTGCGCTGTACGACCCTCAAGGGCGCGATGGCCAACTGGTCGGCTTGATCCTGCATGAGTTGCGCAGCGCCGAGCGCCTGCCGCTGTTCGCGCCGATGCCAGGGGAGCCGCGTCTGGCGCAATTGTGCCTGGCGTTTCTCGCGGCGCCGTCGATCAGCACTACGGCCGAGGCCTGGGCGATACACCTGAACTGGAGCCCTCGGACGTTCAGCCGACGCTTTCGCGAGCAGACCGGGCTGTCGTTCGGTCAATGGCGCCAGCAAGCCTGCCTGATGGCAGCCGTCACGCGACTGGCAGCGGGTGAGGCGGTCACCCGGGTTGCCCTCGACCTCGGGTATGACAGCCCCAGTGCGTTTTCCAGCATGTACCGCAGGGTCATGGGCGAGGCGCCGTCGGCGGTTCGGCAAAAGGCATTGGCGGCGAGATGAAAACCCTGGCGGATGTATGTGATCGTACAACTGCATGAGCTATGATGGCGGCTGTCTTTTCACGATGAAACGTACAGGGCATGACAGAGCAGCAACTACAGGCACGTACCCGACGCAAACCGCGCAGTCTGGCGCAGGAACTGGTCACGGTGCTGACCGAACGTATTCGCAGCGGCCAACTCAAGCGTGGCGACAAACTGCCGACCGAATCGCAGATCATGGTCGAGGAGGGCGTCAGCCGCACGGTGGTGCGTGAGGCGATCTCGCGGCTGCAGGCGGCCGGCCAGGTGGAGACCCGCCACGGCATTGGCACCTTTGTGCTCGACGCGCCGAGCACCGGCGGTTTCCGTATCGACCCGGCGACCATCGTGACCCTGCGCGAGGTGCTGGCGGTACTGGAGTTGCGCATCGCCCTGGAGATCGAGTCGGCCGGGCTTGCCGCCCAGCGTCGCAGCGATGAACAACTGACCGGCATGCGTGCTGCGCTCGACGAGCTCAACGAAGGTGCCGCGCATGCCTCCGATGCGGTCTCGGCGGATTTCCAGTTCCACCTGCGCATCGCCCAGGCCAGTGGCAATCATTATTTCGCTGACATCATCAATCACCTGGGTACCAGCATCATTCCCCGCACCCGGCTCAATTCGGCGCGCCTGGCCCACGATGACCAGGCCCATTACCTGAGCCGCCTGAGCCATGAGCACGAGGCCATCTATGAAGCCATTGCCCGACGCGACAGCGAAGGAGCGAAAATGGCCATGCGCCTGCACCTGAGCAACAGCCGCGAGCGGCTGCGCCAGGCGCATGAGGCGGCTGAGGCACAGGGGGGCTGATCGAACCATTGGCTTGAATGCGGGCCCATGACTATTTCTTGAAGAGAAATAATCAATTGCCACCTGCACTGATTCTAAGGGTCGGGCGAATGAGTAAGGATTGATACACCCTCACTCAACCGCCCAGGTGCCACCATGAACAAGCCTACGTCGGACCTCAAGCCCTCGCCATGGCACGACGGCGAGCTTGCGCTGCAACGCAGCGTCGGCGCGATCGAACGCATGGTGGGGACCGGCAAGGTGCAGATGTCGCGCTACTTCATGCCCGACCAGCACCGCGAGTTCTATGCCCAACTGCCTTTCGTGGTGCTCGGCAGCGTCGATCCGCACGGCAATCCGTGGGCAACGCTGCGCACCGGCCAGCCCGGCTTCATGCAATCCCCCGATCCGCGTCGGCTGCTGCTGGACCTGCCCCGTGAGCCCGCCGATCCCGCCGATGCCGGGCTGGAGGACGGTGACGGCGTGGGCATGCTCGGCATCGAGTTGCACACCCGCCGACGCAATCGCCTGAACGGCTTCGTGCGCCGGGCAGACGACAGCGGTTTTACCATCGAGCCGACCCAGTCCTATGGCAACTGCCCGCGCTATATCAATCTGCGCCGCTATGTCTTCGATGACAGCACACCCGGTGAGCCCTGCGAGTCTACCGAGCTGAGCGCAGCGGACCGTGCCGTGGTGGCCGCCGCCGATTCCTTCTATGTTGCCTCGTATGTGGTGCGCGATGGCGTGCGCCAGGTGGATGTCTCGCACCGCGGCGGCAAGCCAGGCTTTGTCCACATCGACGCCGACGGCACGCTGAGCGTGCCTGATTTCAATGGCAACCTGTTCTTCAACACTCTGGGCAACATGCTGCTCAACCCCCGTGCCGGGCTGGTGTTCGTCGACATGCGCAGCGGCGACCTGCTGCAGATGACCGGGCGTACCGAGGTGATCGTCGACGATCCACAGACACTGGCCTTCATCGGCGCCGAGCGCATGTGGCGGTTTTACCCCGAGCGGGTCGTGCGCCGACCGGGAGGGTTGGCGCTGCGCTGGGTCGACATGGATGACGGCATCTCGCCCAATGTGTTGATGACCGGTAGTTGGGAGGACATGCAGGCGCGCCTGAAAGCCGCGGCATTGCAGCAAAGCTGGCGTCCGTACCGGGTAACGCAGATCGTCGACGAGAGCGAGCACATCCGTTCGTTCCACCTGGCGCCCGACGATGGTTTGGGCTTGCCGGTGCGCCAGGCGGGGCAGCACCTGCCGATCCGAGTACGGTTGCCTGGAGATGAGGCGCCATTGGTGCGCACCTACACCTTGTCTGGCGCGCCGGCGGACCATGCGCTGCGCATCAGCGTCAAGCGTGAGGGTGTGGTCTCTCGGCACCTGCATGAGCAGGTCAGGGTCGGTGACCTGATCGAGGCGCGTGCGCCGGCTGGAGCCTTCACCCTCGATGCTGCGGTACGCCGGCCCGTGGTGCTGCTGGCTGCGGGCGTGGGGGTGACCCCGGCATTGGCCATGGCCAGGCACCTGGTCAATGAGGGACGGCGTACACGCTACGCCCGGCCTGCCTGGGTGTTCCAATCGGCGTCGAACCGGGCGCAACTGGCCTTTGCCAGCGAGTTTGCCGCGTTGGTGGCAGCCTCCGAAGGCAAACTCAGGCATATGCGCCTGCTCAGCGATGCCCGCGGTGCGGTCGCAGGTGAGGACTATGAGCGCGAGGGGCGCCTGGGCGTCGATCTGCTGCGCGAGGTGCTGCCTTTCGATGACTACGACTTCTACCTGTGCGGGCCGCAGGGTTTCATGCAACAGATGTACGACGGCCTGCGCGCACTGGATATCAACGATGCACGGATCCACGCCGAAGCCTTCGGCCCATCGAGCCTGCGCCGCACGCGCAACGAGCAGCAGGCCGCGCCGGCCTTGCCGGCGGTGGCCGCTGAGTCGGTTGCGGTGATGTTCATGGACTCGGCGAAAGAGGCGCGCTGGAACCCGGGAGATGGCTCGCTGCTGGAGCTGGCCGAGCAGCGTGGCCTTGAGCCGCCTTTTGGCTGCCGTGGCGGGTCGTGCGGAAGCTGTCGGACCCGCGTGCTCAAAGGGGCGGTTACCTATGCCGAGGCACCGGAGTTCGCCGTGGCGCAGGACGAGGCGTTGATCTGCTGCGCCATGCCGGCCGACGGATCCGGGCCCTTGCACCTGGCGTTGTGATCGCAAACTGTCTCTTCGATTGGACTGCCCCCAACAAGTTGGACACAAATCCAACCCTTGGGGGCAGTCCACCCTGTGGGAGCGGGCTTGCCCGCGAACACGGGCGTAGCCCGTGCCAGGGCAGCGCGGTATCTTTTTCGCGGGCAAGTCGCAGCGGCGAACCGCCGCTCCTACAAGCGCGCGTCAGAGCGCGCCGTCGCTCCACTGACCATTGACCAGGCGCCGCAACCCCAGTGGGTTGCCGTCCTGCAGGGCCTTTGGCAACAAGGCTTGCGGGTAGTTCTGGTAGCACACCGGACGTAGGAAGCGATCGATGGCCAGGGTGCCGACCGAGGTGCCGCGGGCGTCGGAGGTGGCCGGGTAGGGGCCGCCGTGCACCATGGCGTCGCATACCTCAACACCGGTCGGATAGCCGTTGACCAGAATCCGTCCGACCTTTTCTTCCAGCAGCGGCACCAGCCAGGCATAGGCGTCGAAGTCTTCGGGCTCGCCGATCAGGGTGGCCGTGAGCTGGCCGCGCAGGCCCAGCAGCGCGGCGCGCAACTGCTCATCGCCACAGACTTCGACCGCCACGGTGGTGGGGCCGAACACTTCTTCCTGCAGCAGCGGATCGGCATCCACCAGCAGGCGTGCGTCGGCCTTGAACAGTTGGGCGCGGGCCTGGCTGCCTTCCTGCGCCCGGCCGGCCAGGTGCTCGATGCCGGCGTGCGCGTGCAGGTGTTCCAACCCGCCCACATAGCTGCGCAAGCCGCCGGCATTGAGCAGGGTCTGCCCCGCCTGCTGCGCCAGGTGTTGGCCGAGGTCTGTGAGCAACTGGCTGAACTGTGCCGACTGCAAGCCGATCACCAGCCCTGGGTTGGTACAGAACTGACCGGCCCCCAGGCACACGGAGCCTGCCAGTTCACGGGCGATGGCGTCGCCGCGTTTGGCCAATGCGCCAGGCAGCACGATTACCGGGTTGATGCTCGACATCTCGGCGAATACCGGGATCGGCTGCGGACGTTCGGCGGCCATGCGGCACAAGGCATCGCCGCCCTTGAGCGAGCCGGTGAAGCCGACCGCCTGGATGGCCGGGTGCTTGACCAGCCACTCCCCCACGCCACCGCCGAAGACCATGTTGAACACGCCCTTGGGCATGCCGGTGCGTTCAGCGGCACGGACGATGGCGCAGCCCACCAGGTCGGCGGTGGCCATGTGGCCGCTGTGCGCCTTGAACACTACCGGGCAGCCGGCAGCCAGCGCAGCCGCGGTATCGCCGCCTGCGGTGGAAAACGCCAGTGGGAAGTTGCTGGCGCCGAACACCGCCACCGGGCCCACGCCGATGCGCATCTGGCGCAAGTCCACTCGTGGCAGGGGTTGACGGTCCGGCAGCGCCAGGTCGATACGGGCACCGAGGAAATCGCCCCGGCGCAGCACTTGGGCGAACAGGCGCATTTGCCCGCTGGTACGGCCGCGCTCGCCCTGAATGCGGGCGGCGGGCAGGGCGGTTTCGCGGCAAACGATAGCGACGAAGCTGTCGTCCAGCTCATCCAGTTCGGCGGCAATGGCGTCGAGGAACTCGGCGCGACGGGTTGGCGGCAACTGGCGGAATTCGGCGAAGGCGGTGGCAGCGGCTTTGGCAGCTTGATCGACTTCGTCTTCGGTGGCTTGCATGAAGCTGTAGGGCAAGGCCTCGCCAGTGGTGGCGTCCAGGCTCTGCAGGCGCTGCTGGCCGGCGGCACTGCGCTGGCCGGCGATGAAGTTGTGGCCGAGGATCTCAGGCATGAGGTGCTCCTGTAGGTAAAGTGCAAGGTCCATCCATCCCCCATGGAGGGAAGGCTGTCAGGTAATCGGTGCCGGGTTGAACAGAGTGATGTCGTTATGCAACTTGTGCCGCTCGGCCCAGGTCTGCTTGCGGCCGCTGGCAACGTCCAGGTAGTAGTGGAAGAGCTCCCAGCCCAGCTCCTCGATGCTTGCGCGGCCGCTGGCGATACGCCCGGCATCGATGTCGATCAAGTCGGGCCAGCGCTGGGCCAGTTCGCTGCGGGTGCAGACCTTGACCACGGGGGCCATGGCCAGCCCGTAAGGTGTGCCGCGACCGGTGGTGAACACATGCAGGTTCATGCCCGCTGCCAGCTGCAGGGTGCCGCAGACGAAGTCGCTGGCCGGCGTCGCGCAGAAGATCAGGCCTTTGCGCGCGACGCGCTCGCCCGGGCCGACCACGCCCTGGATCGCAGCGCTGCCGGACTTGACGATCGAGCCCAGGGACTTTTCGACGATGTTCGACAGCCCGCCTTTCTTGTTGCCCGGCGTGGTGTTGGCGCTGCGGTCGGCTGCACCCTGTTGCAGGTAGCGGTCGTACCAGTCCATTTCGCGCACCAGCGCTTCGGCCACTTCCGGGGTTTCTGCACGGGAGGTGAGCATGTAGATGGCATCGCGGACCTCGGTGACCTCCGAGAACATCACCGTGGCACCGGCGCGCACCAGCAGGTCGGCGGCATAGCCCAGCGCCGGGTTGGCGGTGATGCCGGAGAAAGCATCGCTGCCGCCGCACTGCATGCCCAGGATCAGCTCACTGGCCGGCACCGTTTCGCGGCGGCGCTGGTCGAGCTTCTTCAGGCGGGTTTCAGCCAGTTGCATGATCTGTTCGATCATCTCGACGAAACCCAGCGAAGCGTCCTGCAGGCGATACAGCCAGGGCTCGCTGAGGTCCACGGACGGGTCGTCTTCGTGCATCACCTGGCCGGCCTGCAGCTTTTCGCAACCCAGGCTGATGACCAGGGCTTCGCCGCCCAGGTTGGGGTTGCGCGCCAGGTTGCGCACGGTGCGGATGGGTATATAGGCGTCACGCGCGTTGATCGCCACGCCACAGCCGTAGCTGTGGGTGAGGGCGACCACGTCGTCGACGTTGGGATACTTGGGCAGCAGCTCGTCGCGGATGCGTTTGACCGCGTGGTCGAGCACGCCGGTCACGCATTGCACGGTGGTGGTGATGCCGAGGATGTTGCGGGTACCGACGGTGCCGTCGGCGTTGCGATAGCCTTCGAAAGTAAAGCCTTCAAGAGGTGGCAGGGCCGCGGGAACCGCGTCGCAGCGCGGCAGGCTGTCGAGTTCGGGGGCAGCGGGCATCGATAGCTGGGTTTCCTGAACCCAACTGCCCTGACGCAGGTCTTGCAGGGCATAACCGATGATCTGTCCATAGCGGCGTACAGGCTCGCCCTGGTGGATATCGACGGTGGCGACCTTGTGGCTTTGCGGCACGCCCTCGACCAGGGTCAGGCCATCGGCGAAGCGCGCACCTTCGCCCAGGCCACCGTCATTGACCACCACCACGACATTGTCGTCATCGTGCAGGCGGACGTAGCGGGGCGACTCGGAATGTTCGATCAACTGCATGGTCAGGCCCTTCTTGTGATTTCTTTCAGGCTTTTATACGGCCACCGACGCCCATCCCGGGGCGCCGGCGTACTTCAGGTTACTGGCGCGAGCCGGCCAGTTCGGCGTTGGGCGCCGCTTGCGGTGTGGCTTCGTCCTTGAGCTCGATGCGCTTGATCGGGCCGACGATCACCAGGTAGCTGAATACCGCTACCAGCGCATTGGCACCCACGTACACCAGTGCCCATTTGAACGAGCCGGTGGCACTGATGATGTAGCCGATGACGATCGGCGTGGTGATCGAAGCGATGTTGCCGAAGGTATTGAACAGGCCGCCCGAGAGCCCTGCGATCTGTTTGGGCGAGGTGTCGGCGACCACTGCCCAGCCCAGGGCGCCGATGCCTTTGCCAAAGAAGGCCAGGGTCATGAAGCCGACCACCATCCATTCGGCGTCCACGTAGTTGCAGAACACCATGGTGGTGGATAGCAACAGGCCACAGACGATGGGCAGCTTGCGCGAGAAGGTCAGCGAGTTGCCGCGGCGCAGCAGCCAGTCCGACAGCACACCGCCCAGCACCCCACCTATGAAGCCGCAGATGGCCGGCAAGGAGGCGATGAAGCCGGCCTTGAGGATGGTCATGCCGCGCTCCTGCACCAGGTACACCGGGAACCAGGTCAGGAAGAAGTAGGTGATGGCGTTGATGCAGTACTGGCCCAGGTAAACGCCCAGCAGCATGCGGCTGGTCAGCAGTTGCTTGATGTAGCCCCATTTCGGGCCGTCGTTGCCGCGTTTCTGGTCCATGTCCACCAGGCCGCCGTTCTGCTCGATGTGCTCGAGTTCGGCCGGGTTGATGCGCGGATGCTGGCGAGGGTTGTAGATGGTCTTCATCCATACCATCGAGAACAGGATGCCCAGGCCACCCATGACCACGAACACGTGTTCCCAGCCGAAGCTGAACACGATCCAACCCATCAGCGGTGCGAACAGCGCGGTGGCGAAGTACTGCGCCGAGTTGAAGATCGCCGAGGCCGTGCCGCGTTCGGCGGTGGGGAACCAGGCCGCAACGATGCGGGCGTTGCCCGGGAACGACGGGGCTTCGGCGAACCCGACCAGAAAGCGCAGGGTGAACAGGGTGACGACTGCCCAGGCCACCGGCAGGCCGCCGACGAAACCTTGCAGCAGGGTGAACAGCGACCAGGTGAAGATGCTGAATGCGTAGACGTTCTTCGAACCGAAGCGGTCCAGCAACCAGCCGCCGGGAATCTGCCCGGCCACGTAGGCCCAGCCGAAGGCGGAGAAGATATAACCGAGGGTGACCGCGTCGATGCCCAGATCCTTCTGCAGGCTTGAACCGGCGATAGCGATGGTGGCGCGGTCGGCGTAGTTGATCGTGGTCACCAGGAACAGCATGAACAGGATCAGGTAGCGTACATGCGTCTTTTTCGTCGCTTGCATGCTGGTGTTCTCCCACTATTTATTGTTGTGCGGGGCATTCGGATTGTGGGCCGGAGCGCGGCTGGCGCTCCGGCAGCGGCATTGGCAGGCCGCGGGGGTCGCTTATTGCGGGCCCATTTTGTCCATCAGGGCGGCGAGCATTTCGTACTCTTCGCCGGTCAGGTCGGTCAGCGGGGTGCGTACCGGGCCTGCGTCGTAGCCCGCCAGTTTGGCGCCGGCCTTGACGATGCTCACCGCGTAACCGGCCTTGCGGTTGCGGATGTCCAGGTACGGCAGGAAGAAGTCATCGATCAACTTGCCGACCGTGGCGTGGTCGTCGCGGGCGATGGCGTTGTAGAAGTCCATTGCGGTCTTGGGTACGAAGTTGAACACGGCCGAGGAGTAGACCGGCACGCCCAGCGCCTTGTAAGCCGCAGCATACACCTCGGCGGTCGGCAGGCCACCCAGGTAGCTGAAGCGATCGCCCAGGCGGCGACGAATCGACACCATCAGCTCGATATCACCCAGGCCATCCTTGTAGCCGATCAGGTTCGGGCAGCGCTCAGCCAGTTTTTCGAGCTGTGCAGCGTTCAGGCGGCAGACGTTGCGGTTGTACACCACCACACCGATCTTCACCGACTTGCACACGGCTTCCACGTGGGCGGCTACGCCGTCCTGGCTGGCTTCGGTGAGGTAGTGCGGCAGCAGCAGCAAGCCCTTGGCACCCAGGCGCTCGGCTTCCTGGGCGTACTCGATGGCCTGGCGGGTGGCACCGCCTACACCAGCCAGGATCGGTACGGAGGTGGCGCAGGTGTCAACGGCAGTCTTGATCACCTGGCTGTATTCGCTGGCAGCGAGGGAGAAGAACTCACCGGTGCCTCCGGCGGCGAACAGCGCGCTGGCGCCGTAGGGGGCCAGCCATTCCAGACGCTTGATGTAGCCGGCGGGATTGAAGTCGCCCTGGGCGTTGAAGTCGGTGACGGGGAACGACAACAGGCCGTGGGAGAGGATGGATTTCAGTTCTTGTGGATTCATTGTTGTAGGCATCCTGGGGGCGCTTGGGTAAGAAGGTGTACCAAGGTGAGAGGTAAGTTATCGTACAACTTACACGATGACTAGCCCTGCCTGAGAAAATTTTTGAAGCGACGCCTATCCGTAGGGCCCTGTCGCGGTGTGCGTCAGCTCCCGGTGGATCAGCCATAGCTGTGATTTTGTAGGAGCGGCCTCGTCCGCGATAGAGCCGCAACCACCAGCCGAAACGGCTGATCGTGCACTACGGCCGATCAGTCATCGTATGTCTTGAGGAAAAAAAAGATCGCGGAGACAGGCACAAGCCCGCCGCCCGCTTCCACGGGAAGTGTTCTGGGACCAGCAGAGGGTGACCGGGGAAGCAGGGGCGACCTTGCGCCGCCCCGCGATCAAAGCTAACGAAGAGGGGTCAGGCCGCCTGGTGGCGCTTGCTGGCCTGGGACTTGCGGACCTGGGCGCGGCAGGCGTCGCCGAAGGCTTGGAACATCTTGATCGAATCAGGGTTCTTCGCCGCTTGCCACTCGGGGTGCCACTGCACCGCGAACAGGAAGGGCGAAATGCTCGGTGCATGAATTGCCTCGACCAGGCCGTCTTCGGCGTGGGCGATCGGCTCGATGCCTTCACCCAGGTTGCGCAGGCCCTGACCGTGCAGCGAGTTCACGCGGATCTCGTCGGTGCCCAGGGTGTCGCGCAGCCAGCTACCGGGCTTGATCTTCACGCCGTGGGAGGCGGCGTATTGCACATCGACCGGGTCTTCAGGGTTTTCGCGGTGGTCGTTGAAGCCAGGTTCGGCGTAGACCTTCTGGTAGATGTCACCACCCAGGGCCACGTTGATTTCCTGCATGCCACGGCAGATGCCGAAGATCGGCAGGCCGCGGGCGATGGCCAGTTGTACCAGGGGGATGTCGAACAGGTCGCGATCCTTGTCCTGGGCCTTGCCGGGGGTTTCGTTCTCCTGGCCATAGAGGGCCGGATCGATATTGCTGCCGGCGCCGGTCAGGTAGACGCCGTCGGCCATGTCCAGGTACGCCTCGAGGGCGTCGGTGCCGCAGCAGGTAGGGACCAGAACCGGTACGCAGTCGGCGAAATCGACCAGGGGAGTGATGTATTTATGGGTCATGACCTGATAGTCGTGACCTTTGCGCTCTTGGGTACCCATGGTCATCAGGACGACGGGTTTGCGCAGGGCGGGTTGCTTGTTGCCAATGTTGCTGTTGGACATATGTCACCTTGGGACAGGTTTTACCTGTCGTTGTTGTGCAGGTCCGCGGCCTTGGGCCCTTGATGCGTGACCTGTGGTCCCGAGCACTGCCGGCGCGGCCTGAAGGCTGCGGACCGGTCGGGACATGCTTCATAGCTTGCCAGAGCCGTTTAATATGTCAAACGACTGGCGGGTCGGTTTCAGGGGGCGATCTGCCTGTTTTTGGGGGCTTCGCCTGCTGGAAGCCCGAGCCGACAAGGCTTTGGCAGGGCAGTCGGTCAATAATATTTAACGACGCAGTTGGGTCATTGCAGCGCTGCAATAAACCTGGCGTTTGCGCGCTTGCCGGATTTGACAGCACACCCTTGCCGAGGGAAGAGTGGCAGGCATTGCCCTGGGCTATCGCCATTCCAAATCCAATAAAGGGAGTTTCAGATGTCTGCACCATCCACCGATACCGTCGTACGTGTGCCTCTTGCGCAGTTGCAGGAGCGGTTGCAGCAGATCTTCCAGCGTCATGGATGCAGCGAGTCAGTGGCCGCAGTGCTGGCCGCCAACTGCGCCAGCGCCCAGCGCGATGGTGCTCACAGCCATGGTGTGTTCCGCATGCCGGGTTATGTCTCGACGCTGACCAGCGGCTGGGTCGATGGCGCTGCGGTGCCCGAGGTCACGGATGTCGCCCCGGCCTTCGTGCGGGTCGATGCCAGGGGCGGTTTCGCCCAGCCAGCCCTGGCGGCGGCACGCACGTTGTTGGTAGAGAAGGTGCGGCAGGCGGGTATTGCCGTGCTGGCTATTCATAACTCCCACCATTTCGCGGCGCTCTGGCCGGATGTGGAACCCTTTGCCGAAGAGGGCCTGGTTGCATTGAGCGTGGTTAACAGCATGACCTGCGTGGTGCCCCATGGCGCCTGCAAACCGTTGTTCGGCACCAACCCCATCGCGTTCGCCGCACCTTGTCAGGGACTCGCCCCGATCGTCTTCGACATGGCCACCAGTGCCATGGCCCATGGTGATGTACAGATCGCCGCGCGCGAGGGTGAGCAGTTGCCGCCCGGTGTTGGCGTCGATGCCGAGGGTAAACCGACCACCGATCCCAAGGCCATCCTCGAAGGCGGCGCCTTGCTGCCGTTCGGTGGGCACAAGGGCTCTGCGCTGTCGATGATGGTCGAGCTGCTCGCGGCGGCGCTGACGGGCGGGCATTTTTCCTGGGAGTTCGACTGGTCGCAGCATCCAGGCGCCAAGACACCCTGGACCGGACAGCTGATCATCGTCATCGACCCGAGCAAGGCTGAAGGTGGACGCTTTGCCGAGCGCAGCCAGGCGTTGGTGAAGCGGATGCAGGCGGCAGGGTTGTCGCGCCTGCCCGGGGAGCGGCGGTTCGAGGAGCGGGCGGTTTCGGAGCGGGAAGGGGTGGCGGTTAGGGAGGCCGAGTGGGATAGGCTTGAGGCGCTCTCCAGCTGAGTGGCCACAAACTGCGGGGCCTGCAGGCCCCCTTCAGGGCTCTCTGTCGAACCAGTGGCTGCGCTCGAACAGTAGAGGAAAGCCTGCAAGTATGAGAAAGATGCTCCATTCTCCGCCGTCCCAATAGAGCACTTCACGACTGCCTATATGAGTGCAGGCCGCAATGCCTGTCGCCAGGAAAAATAAATACAGGAATCTGCGTAGCGCAACGGGCTTGCATAGCCAGTCGAGTAACAGGCTGGTGACGACAATGCACGCTATCTGGATTATTTCAGACATCTCGTTCTCGAAGAATCATCATGACGGTAGTGTGCTGTGGGCCAATGCCACCCTCGACCCATGCTTCCAAGGCGACAATTACATCACCGGCATGAAAGGTCGCTATCTTTCCTTTGATCAGCCAACTTGCAGCAGCCCCGGCAGCCGTGCCGACAGCTGCGCCCGCTAAAGTGCCTGCTCCACTGGCGACCACGGTTCCTGCGGCTTTACCTACTGCTGTTCCGATCAACGTAAACAATGTAATGCGCTGTTCATTGAGCAAGTCGGCTTGCTGGCGTGCAAGTGCCCGAGAAACCACCACTCTCATACGGCAAGGTTGTTTCCCGGGAAGCATCCGTTCATAGAGCTCCTGTGCTTTCTCAAGTATCTGATGACGCGATTTGTGTGCGTAAGGTAAGGAAAGTGTTCGGATGTCACAGCATTCGCCTGGTTGGATAGTGAATTCACTGACGTCGAATGCAATTCCGTAATGACCGATATAGTGATAAGTCTTTTCGGTTCGCATGCGCGCTCCTCAGCTGATGGGCTGGTCCGACGAGCTGCGAACGATGCCTGGATGGGGATACAGCAATCTGCCGGTTGGATCCGGCTTTTCTGTGGGAATCTCCTGCAATCTTGCTCAGTACCTGAAAAACGGCTCGCACCTAAGGGAATCGCGCAGCAAATATCAGCAGATGTGCACTATCGGCAATGCTATGCAAACCTGCATTCACACCTTGCACATTCAGTGATGTTCCTTGCGCGTCACTGCAGGTATGCTCGGGGAAGCCTTTCCGAACTGTCCTGATCCAAGGAGCTGCAAGCTGTGTTCAAACATGTCGATGCCTATGCCGGCGACCCGATTCTCTCGTTGATGGAAGCCTTCAAGGTCGATCCCCGCGCCGACAAGGTCAACCTGAGTATCGGTCTGTACTACGACGAAGCTGGCGTGGTGCCGCAGCTGCCGTCGGTGGGCAAGGTCGAAGAGCGTCTGGCCGGCCAGCCGCATGAGGCTTCGCTTTACCTGCCCATGGAAGGCCTGGCCAGCTACCGCCAGGCGATCCAGGCGCTGCTGTTCGGTGCCGACCATCCGGCAGTGACCGGCGGACGTGTCGCCACCGTGCAGACTGTGGGCGGCTCGGGTGCACTGAAAGTCGGTGCCGACTTCCTCAAGCGCTACTTCCCGCAGTCCGAGGTGTGGGTCAGCAATCCGACCTGGGACAACCATCGCGCGATCTTCGAAGGCGCGGGCTTCAAGGTGCACACCTACCCGTACTTCGACCAGGCCACCCGCGGCCTGGACTTCGACGGCATGCTGGCGAGCCTGCAGACCCTGGCCAAGCACAGCATCGTCCTGCTGCACCCGTGCTGCCACAACCCTACCGGCGTCGACCTGAGCCAGAGCCAGTGGCAGCAAGTGGTTGAGGTGGTCAAGGCTCGCGAGCTGATTCCGTTCCTCGACATCGCCTATCAGGGCTTCGGCGAAGGTCTGGCCGAAGACGCCTACGCTATCCGTGAAATGGCCCGTGCCGGTGTGCCGTGCCTGGTCAGCAACTCGTTCTCCAAGATCTTCTCGCTGTATGGCGAGCGGGTAGGGGGCCTGTCGGTGGTCAGCGATGATGCCCAGAGCGCCCAGAGCGTGCTGGGTCAGCTCAAGGCCACGGTGCGCCGCAACTACTCCAGCCCACCCAGCCATGGTGCGCTGCTGGTCGCCGGCGTGCTCGGCGATGCCGGCCTGAACGCCCAGTGGCAGGCGGAAGTCGAGACCATGCGCAAGCGTATCCTCGACATGCGCCAGGGGCTGGTCGATGCACTGGCCAAGCAGTTGCCAGGCCAGGACTTCCAGTTCTTCCTGCGCCAGCGTGGCATGTTCAGCTACACCGGCTTCAGTGCCGAGCAGGCGCGCCGCCTGCGTGACGAATTCGGTGTCTACATCATCGACAGCGGCCGGGTGTGCATGGCTGGCTTGCGTCCGGACAACCTGCAGCGTGTCGCCGAGGCGTTTGCGGCGGTGCAGCAGGGCTGATCCGCCGGGCCAGGCATGCCTGGCCTGTGGGAGCGGGCTTGCCCGCGAAACAAAGAGGTGAGATTACCGACGCCTTCGCGGGCAAGTCGCAGCGGCGAACCGCCGCTCCCACAACGATTCGCTTCCTCTTCTCAAAACAGGTGCCGTCCCTCGGACGGGGCTTCGCAACAGCACCTATTCAGTGCACAATCGCGCCCCTCTTTTTCGGTTGAGGTGGCGTGAGGCTTCTATTTCGCCACTCTCAGCCTGTTGCAGTCTTGCGAGTGGAGTTGCACCCGGAATGAATGAGCAGGCCCAAAGCGTCGAACAACGCTTCGAATCGACCCAACAAGCCACCCTCGGTAGCTGGTCGCGTCAAGACACCACCTGGATGCTGGGCCTGTTCGGCACGGCCATCGGCGCAGGCACGCTGTTCCTGCCGATCAACGCCGGCCTCGGCGGCTTCTGGCCGCTGCTGATCCTGGCCGTGCTGGCCTTCCCCATGACCTACTACGCACACCGTGCGCTGACCCGTTTCGTGCTGTCCGGCAGCAAGGGCGGCGATATCACCGAGGTGGTCGAGGAGCATTTCGGCATCACCGCCGGTGCGCTGATCACCGTGCTGTACTTCTTCGCCATCTTCCCGATCCTGCTGATCTACAGCGTGGCGCTGACCAACACGGTCGCAAGCTTCATGGAGCACCAGTTGCACATGACGCCACCACCCCGCGCGATCCTCTCGTTCGTGCTGATCCTCGGCCTGCTGGCCATTGTGCGCTGCGGTGAGCAGGCCACGGTCAAGGTCATGAGCCTGCTGGTGTATCCCTTTATCGTCGCCCTGGCGCTGCTGGCCCTGTACCTGGTGCCGCACTGGAATGGTGGCATTCTCGATACTGCTGGCCAGTTGCCGTCTGGTTCGGCCTTCCTCCACACCCTGTGGCTGGCGATCCCGGTAATGGTGTTCTCGTTCAACCACTCGCCGATCATTTCGGCCTTCGCGGTCGATCAGAAGCGCCGTTATGGCGAGCATGCCGACGCGCGCAGTGGGCAGATCCTGGCCCGTGCCCATCTGCTGATGGTGGTGATGGTGCTGTTCTTCGTGTTCAGCTGCGTGCTGACCCTGAGCAGCGCGCAACTGGCCGAGGCCAAGGCGCAGAACCTGTCGATCCTGTCGTACCTGGCCAACCACTTCAGCAATCCGGCCATCGCCTTCGCCGCGCCGCTGATCGCCTTCGTCGCCATCGCCAAGTCGTTCCTGGGCCACTACATCGGTGCCAGCGAAGGCCTCAAGGGGATCATCGTCAAGACCGGCTTGCGCCCGGGGGCCAAGGCCCTGGATCGTGTGGTCGCGGCGCTGATGCTGGTGGTGTGCTGGATCGTCGCCACGCTCAATCCGAGCATTCTGGGCATGATCGAGTCGCTGGGCGGCCCGATCCTCGCGGTGCTGCTGTTCCTGATGCCGATGTACGCCATCCGTCGTGTGCCGTCGATGCGCAAGTACAGCGGTGCGATGTCCAACCTCTTCGTCGTGGCGATCGGCCTGGTGGCCCTGAGTTCGGTGGTCTACGGCCTGCTGAACTGAGGCCGTCGCACAGAGCAGGCGGGCGCGCGGCAATCCGCGCCTGCCTGTTGCTCGAAGCTTGCAGCCCGACGCTAAAAGCGATTAACTCGGAATCCTTTTCAAACCCCTATAAGGATTTCTGCCATGGCTCAAGTGACTCTCAAAGGCAACCCGGTTCAGGTCAAGGGCGAGTTGCCCAAGGTCGGTGCCCAGGCGCCTGCCTTTTCCCTGGTCGGCGAAGGCCTGGCCGACAAGTCGCTGAAGGACTATGCCGGCAAACGCAAGGTGCTGAACATCTTCCCGAGCGTCGACACTCCGACCTGCGCTACCTCGGTGCGCAAGTTCAATGCCCAGGCCAATGACCTGGCCAACACTGTGGTGCTGTGCATCTCCGCCGACCTGCCGTTCGCCCAGGCGCGCTTCTGCGGCGCCGAAGGCCTGGAGAATGTAAAGAACCTGTCGACCCTGCGTGGTCGTGAGTTCATCGAGAACTACGGCGTTGCCATCGCCGACGGCCCGCTGGCCGGCCTGACTGCCCGCGCCGTTGTGGTACTGGACGAGAACGACAAGGTGCTGCACGCCGAACTGGTCGGGGAAATCGCCGACGAGCCGAACTACGACGCCGCTCTGGCTGTTCTGAAGTAAACGCGGGCAGAGGGCTGCAGTGCGGCCCCAGCGGTTTACACACTGTTACGCCGGCCCGGAAGCCATTCCGGGCCGTTTTCATTTAAAGTTCATCGTTTTAGCAACGTCAGCCAATGGTAAATGCCTGGTAAAGGCCCTTTGCTAAAGCGATGCCAGTGCTTATCGTTCAATCTCCCCCGGTCGCCACTCTCTGAACAAGGTTCGTTCAACCCATGCAAGCTTCTGCCTCCCGTTCTCCCCGTCGCTGGCTGTTCGGCCTGCTGATCCTGCTGCTGGTGGCCTTGCTGGCCTGGTGGCTGTGGCCTGCCGCTGCCCCGACGCACAAGGAGCAGGGCGTGCGCATGGGCAAAGGCGGGCGCCCAGGCTTCGGGGCCTCCAGCGACCCGGTGCCGGTGCGCGTCGAACCTGTGCGGGTCGGCGACTTCACGCTCTACTACAAGGCACTGGGTACGGTCACGGCGGCTAATACGGTCAATGTTCGCAGCCGGGTGGCGGGTGAGCTGGTCAAGATCCACTTCAAGGAAGGGCAGCAGGTCAAGGCTGGCGACCTGCTGGCCGAGATCGACCCGCGCTCGTACCGGATTGCCCTGCAGCAGGCAGAGGGCACCCTGGCGCAGAACCAGGCGCAGCTGAAGAACGCCCAGGTCGATCTGGCCCGCTATAAAGGCCTGTACGCCGAAGACAGCATCGCCAAGCAGACACTGGACACCGCCGAAGCCCAGGTCGGGCAGTTCCAGGGGCTGGTCAAGACCAACCAGGCTGCGGTGAACGACGCACGCCTGAACCTGGAGTTCACCCAGATTCGTGCCCCCATCAGCGGTCGCCTGGGCCTGCGCCAGCTCGATCTGGGCAACCTGGTGGCGGCCAACGACACCACCGCGCTGGTGGTGATCACCCAGACCGAACCGATCAACGTCGCCTTCACCCTCCCGGAAACCGAACTGGCCACCGTGCTCGAGCGCTACCGCAGTGGCGCGCGCCTGCCGGTCGAGGCCTGGGACCGCGGTGACCGCAAGCTGCAGTCCACCGGTGTGCTGGGCAGTTTCGACAACCAGATCGACACCACCACTGGCACCCTGAAGTTCAAGGGTTTCTTCGAGAACAAGGACCTCGCCCTGTTCCCCAACCAGTTCGTCAACGTGCGCCTGCTGGCCGATACCCTCAAGCAGGTGGTGCTGGCCCCGGCGGCGGCGATCCAGTTCGGCAACGACGGCACCTTCGCCTATGTGGTCAACGCCGAGAACAAGGTCAATGTCCGCAAGCTCAAGGTTGGTGCCAGCGACGGCGAGAACAGCGTGATCCTGGAGGGCCTGAAGGCCGGCGAGCGCCTGGTGCTCGAAGGCACCGACCGCCTGCGCGAGGGCACCCAGGTCGAGGTGGTCGAGGACAGCTCGCAAGTGCCGACCACTCCTGGCCAGCACCTGCAAGGCCAGGAAGCCAAGGGCTCGGCCCAGACCGGTGAGTCGAGCAAGGCGGGCGCATGAACATCTCGCGGCTGTTCATCCTGCGCCCGGTCGCCACCACGCTGAGCATGCTGGCCATCGTCCTGGCCGGCCTGATCGCCTACAAGATGCTGCCGGTGGCAGCCTTGCCCCAGGTCGATTACCCGACCATCCGTGTCATGACCCTCTACCCGGGCGCCAGCCCCCAGGTGATGACCAGCGCGGTCACTGCGCCGCTGGAACGCCAGTTCGGCCAGATGCCGGGCCTTAGCCAGATGGCCTCGACCAGTTCGGGCGGCGCCTCGGTGCTGACCCTGCGCTTCAACCTGGACATGAACATGGACGTTGCCGAGCAGCAGGTCCAGGCTGCGATCAACGCCGCCAGCAACCTGCTGCCCAGCGACCTGCCGGCCCCGCCGGTGTACAACAAGGTCAACCCGGCCGATACCCCGGTGCTGACCCTGGCCATCAGTTCCGGCACCATGCCGCTGCCCAAGCTCAACGACCTGGTCGACACCCGTGTAGCGCAGAAAATCGCCCAGATCAGCGGCGTCGGCATGGTCAGCATCGCCGGCGGCCAGCGCCAGGCGGTGCGGATCAAGGTCAACGTCGATGCCCTGGCCGCCAACGGCCTGAACCTGGACGATGTGCGCACCTTGATCGGCGCCTCCAACGTCAACCAGCCCAAGGGCAACTTCGATGGCCCGACCCGGGTGTCGATGCTCGATGCCAACGACCAGCTGCGTTCGCCCGACGAATACGCCAACCTCATCCTCAAGTACAACAACGGCGCACCGCTGCGCCTGAAGGACGTCGCCGAGATCGTCGACGGTGCCGAGAACGAGCGCCTGGCGGCCTGGGCCAATGAAAACCACGCGGTGCTGCTGAACATCCAGCGCCAGCCCGGGGCCAATGTCATCGAAGTGGTCGACCGCATCAAGGAGATGCTGCCGTCGATCACCGACAACCTGCCGGCCGGCCTCGACGTCAGCGTGCTCACCGACCGAACCCAGACCATCCGCGCCGCGGTGCGCGATGTGCAGCACGAGCTGCTGTTCGCCATCGCCTTGGTGGTGATGGTCACCTTCGTCTTCCTGCGGCGGGTCAGCGCCACGATCATTCCGTCGATCGCCGTACCGCTGTCGCTGATCGGCACCTTCGGTGTGATGTACCTGGCCGGCTTTTCGATCAACAACCTGACCTTGATGGCCCTGACCATCGCCACGGGTTTCGTGGTGGACGATGCCATCGTCATGCTGGAGAACATCTCCCGGCACATCGAAGAAGGCGAAACGCCGATGCAGGCAGCGCTCAAAGGCGCCCGGCAGATCGGATTCACCCTGATTTCGCTGACCTTCTCGCTGATCGCGGTGCTGATTCCGCTGCTGTTCATGGCCGATGTCGTCGGCCGGCTGTTCCGCGAGTTCGCCATCACCCTGGCGGTGGCGATCCTGATCTCGCTGGTGGTATCGCTCACGCTCACGCCGATGATGTGCGCGCGTTTGCTCAAGCGCGAACCCAAGGAAGAAGAGCAGAGCCGCTTCTACCGCGCCAGTGGTGCCTGGATCGACTGGCTGATCGAACGCTACAGCCACGCCCTGACGTGGGTGCTCAAGCACCAGCCGCTGACCTTGCTGGTGGCGGTGGGCTCGCTGGCGCTGACGGTGTTCCTCTACATCATCGTGCCCAAGGGCTTCTTCCCGGTGCAGGACACCGGGGTGATCCAGGGCATTTCCGAAGCCCCCCAGTCCATCTCGTTCAGCGCCATGAGCGAGCGCCAGCAGGCACTGAGCAAGGTGATCCTGCAGGATCCGGCGGTACAGAGCCTGTCTTCGTACATTGGTGTGGACGGGGACAACGCCACGCTCAACAGCGGGCGCCTGCTGATCAACCTCAAGCCCCATGCCGAGCGCGATGTCACGGCCAGCCAGGTGATCAGCCGCCTGCAGCCGCAGCTCGACCGGCTGGTGGGTATTCGCCTGTTCATGCAGCCGGTACAGGACCTGAGCATCGAGGACCGGGTCAGCCGCACCCAGTACCAGTTCAGCCTGTCCTCGCCTGACCCGGACATGCTCGCCGAGTGGAGCGGCAAGCTGGTCCATGCCCTGCAACAGCGCCCTGAGCTCACCGACGTTGCCAGCGACCTGCAGGACAAAGGCCTGCAGGTGTATCTGGTGATCGACCGCGACATGGCCAGCCGCCTGGGCATCACCGTCGCGCAGATCACCAACGCCTTGTACGACGCCTTCGGGCAGCGGCAGATCTCGACCATCTACACCCAGGCCAGCCAGTACCGCGTGGTGCTGCAGTCGCAGGCTGCGGCCAGCATTGGCCCGCAGGCGCTGGAGTCGATTCACGTCAAGGCCACCGATGGCGGCCAGGTTCGCCTCTCGGCGCTGGCGCGCATCGAACAGCGCCAGGCGCAGTTGGCCATTTCGCACATCGGCCAGTTCCCCGCCGTGATGATGTCCTTCAACCTCGGGTCGGGCGTGTCGTTGGGCGAAGCGGTGCAGGTGATCGAGCAGGTGCAGCAGGACATCGGCATGCCGCTGGGCGTGCAGACCCGCTTCCAGGGCGCCGCCGAAGCCTTCCAGGCCTCGCTGTCGAGCACCTTGCTGTTGATCCTCGCCGCCGTGGTGACCATGTACATCGTGCTCGGCGTGCTCTACGAGAGCTATATCCACCCGGTGACCATCCTCTCGACCCTGCCGTCGGCGGCCGTGGGTGCCTTGCTGGCGCTGCTGCTCAGTGGCAACGACCTTGGGATGATCGCCATCATCGGTATCATCCTGTTGATCGGTATCGTCAAGAAGAACGCGATCATGATGATTGACTTCGCCCTGGAGGCGGAGCGTCACCAGGGCATGAGCCCGCGCGAGGCGATCTACCAGGCCGCGCTGCTGCGCTTCCGGCCGATCCTGATGACCACCCTGGCGGCGCTGTTCGGCGCCTTGCCGTTGATGCTCGCCACCGGCTCCGGCGCCGAACTGCGCCAACCGCTGGGCCTGGTGATGGTCGGCGGGCTGCTGGTCAGCCAGGTGCTGACGCTGTTCACCACGCCTGTCATCTACCTCTACTTCGACCGCCTGGCGCGCCGCTGGCGCCCGGCCGCTGATACCGCGCAGGCCGAGGCATGAACCTGTCCGGACCGTTCATTCGCCGGCCCGTGGCGACCATGCTGCTGAGCCTGGCGATCATGCTGCTCGGTGGCGTCAGTTTCGGCCTGCTGCCGGTCTCGCCGCTGCCGCAGATGGACTTCCCGGTCATCGTGGTGCAGGCCAGCCTGCCAGGCGCAAGCCCGGAGGTGATGGCCTCGACCGTGGCAACGCCGCTGGAGCGCAAGCTGGGCAGCATCGCCGGGGTCAGCACCCTGACCAGCAGCTCAAGCCAAGGCTCGACACGGGTGATCATCGGCTTCGACCTGGGGCGCGACATCGACGGCGCGGCGCGCGAGGTGCAGGCTGCAATCAACGCCACCCGCAACCTGCTGCCCAGCGGCATGCGCAGCATGCCCACCTACAAGAAGGTCAACCCGTCGCAGGCGCCGATCATGGTGCTGTCGCTGACCTCGGACGTGCTGTCCAAAGGGCAGTTGTACGACCTGGCCGACACCATCCTCTCGCAGAGCCTGTCGCAGGTCAGTGGGGTAGGGGAAGTGCAGATCGGCGGCAGTTCGCTGCCGGCGGTGCGCATCGAGCTTGAGCCCCAGTTGCTCAACCAGTATGGCCTGGCGCTGGACGATGTACGCACCGCCGTGGCCAACGCCAACCAGCGCCGCCCCATGGGTTTCGTCGAGGATGCCGAGCGCAACTGGCAGGTACGCGCCAACGACCAGCTGGAAAAGGCCGATGACTACAAGCCGCTGGTGATCCGCCAGCAGAACGGTGCCATCCTGCGCCTGGCCGATGTGGCCAAGGTCAGCGACGGTGTCGAGAACCGCTACAACAGCGGTTTCTTCAACGACGATGCGGCGGTGCTGCTGGTGGTCAACCGCCAGACCAACGCCAACATCATCCAGACCGTGCAACAGATCAAGGACCAGCTTCCGGCCCTGCAGTCGCTGCTGCCGGCCAGCGTCAAGCTCAACGTCGCCATGGACCGCTCGCCGGTGATCAAGGCCACGCTCAAGGAAGCCGAGCACACGCTTCTGATTGCCGTGGTGCTGGTGATCCTGGTGGTGTACCTGTTCCTGGGTAATCTGCGTGCCTCGTTGATTCCGAGCCTTGCCGTGCCGGTGTCGCTGGTGGGCACCTTTGCGGTCATGTACCTGTGTGGCTTTTCGCTGAACAACCTGTCGCTGATGGCATTGATCCTGGCCACAGGGCTGGTGGTGGACGATGCCATCGTGGTGCTGGAGAACATTTCCCGGCACATCGAGAATGGCGCCAAGCCCATGCGCGCTGCGTTTCTGGGTGCCAAGGAAGTGGGGTTCACCCTGCTGTCGATGAACGTTTCGCTGGTGGCGGTGTTCGTCTCGATCCTGTTCATGGGCGGTATCGTGCGCGGGCTGTTCCAGGAATTTTCGATCACCCTGGCCGCAGCAATCCTGGTGTCGCTGCTGGTGTCGCTGACCCTCACGCCGATGCTCTGCTCGCGCTGGCTCAAACCCCATGCCCCACAACACCAGACGCGTTTGCAGCGCTGGAGCGACCGGGTGCACCAACGCATGGTCGAGGGGTACGACAAGAGCCTGGGCTGGGCCGTGCGTCATCGCCGGCTGACGCTGATCAGCCTGTTGGCGACCATCGTGCTCAACGTCGCCCTGTACGTGATCGTGCCCAAGACCCTGATGCCGCAGCAGGATACCGGTCAGTTGCAGGGCTTCGTGCGGGGCGATGACGGGCTGTCGTTCACCGTGATGCAGCCGAAGATGGAAATCTACCGCCGGGCGCTGCTCAAGGACCCGGCCGTGCAGAGCGTCGCTGGTTTCATTGGCGGTAACAGCGGCACCAACAACGCCTTCGTCCTGGTACGGCTGAAACCGATCGCCGAGCGCAAGGAGAATGCGCAGAAGGTCATCGAGCGTCTGCGCAAGGAGTTGCCGAAGGTGCCGGGCGGGCGCCTGTACCTGATGGCCGACCAGGACCTGCAGCTGGGCGGTGGCGGGCGTGATCAAAGCACCTCGCAATACCTCTACACCCTGCAAAGCGGGGATCTGGCAGCCCTGCGCGAGTGGTTCCCCAAGGTGGCCGCGGCCTTGCGCAAATTGCCCGAGCTGACGGCCATCGACGCCCGCGATGGTGCCGGCACCCAGCAAGTGACCCTGGTGGTCGATCGCGACCAGGCCAAGCGCCTGGGCATTGACATGGACATGGTCACTGCCGTGCTGAACAACGCCTACAGCCAGCGGCAGATTTCGACCATCTACGACAGCCTCAACCAATACCAGGTGGTAATGGAGATCAACCCCAAATACGCCTGGGACCCGAGCACCCTGGAGCAGGTGCAGGTGATCACGGCCGAGGGTGCGCGGGTGCCGCTGTCGACCATCGCCCGTTACGAGAACAGCCTGGCCAATGATCGGGTCAGCCATGAGGGGCAGTTCGCCTCCGAAGACATCTCCTTCGACGTTGCCGAGGGCTACAGCGTCGACCAGGCCCTGGCGGCGCTGGAGCGCGAGGTGGCCAAGCTGGGCCTGCCGGAGTCGGTGATCGCCAAGCTCGGTGGCAGTGCCGACGCCTTCACCAAGACCGCCCAGGGTCAGCCGTTGATGATCCTCGGTGCACTGGTTCTGGTGTACCTGGTGCTGGGCATCCTCTACGAGAGCTACATCCACCCGCTGACCATCCTCTCGACCCTGCCGTCGGCGGGGGTTGGTGCATTGCTCACGCTTTACGTGACCGGCGGGGAGTTCAGCCTGATCTCGTTGCTGGGGCTGTTCCTGCTGATCGGGGTGGTGAAGAAGAACGCCATCCTGATGATCGACCTGGCCCTGCAACTGGAGCGCAATGAAGGCCTGTCGCCGGAAGAGTCGATCCGTCGCGCCTGCCTGCTGCGCCTGCGACCGATCCTGATGACCACCATCGCCGCCATCCTCGGCGCATTGCCGTTGCTGCTCAGCCAGGCCGAAGGCGCGGAAATGCGCCAGCCGCTGGGCCTGACGATCATCGGTGGCCTGGTCTTCAGCCAGATCCTCACCCTTTACACCACGCCCGTGGTCTACCTGTACCTGGACCGCGCGCGCCACCGTTTCAACCGTTGGCGCGGCGTGCGCACCGACGCCGCCCTGGAAACCCCGCTATGAACTTTGCCCAGACCCCGCTGCACCGCGCCCTGCAATTGCTGACCCGTGGCCGTGGATCGCGCCTGCTTGGCGCCGGCCTGTGCGTGGCGATGCTCAGTGCCTGTACCCTGAGCCCCGATTATCACCGCCCTGAGGTCAGCACCCCGACGCAGTTCAAGCAGGCCGAGGGCTGGACCCAGGCCAACCCCTCGGATGCCATCGCCCGCGGTGCCTGGTGGGAGCTGTATGGCGACAAGGGCCTGAACGCCCTGGTCGAGGAACTCAACCGCAGCAACCAGACGGTCGCCCAGTATGAAGCGCAGTACCGTCAGGCCCAGGCCCTGGTACGCAGCAGCCGGGCGTCGCTGTTCCCGTCGCTGAACCTCACCACTAGCAAGAACCGTTCAGCCCAGGGCACTGGCAGTTCCAGCTCGAGCCTGTCGAACAACAGCAGCGGCATTCGCGACACCTACAACGCGCAGTTGGGCGTGAGCTGGGAAATCGACCTCTGGGGCAAACTGCGCGAGACCATGAATGCCAACGAGTCCAGCGCCCAGGCCAGCCTCGCCGACATGGCGGCGATTCGTCTGAGCCAGCAGTCGGAGCTGGTACAGAACTACCTGCAGCTGCGGGTCATCGACGAACAGAAACGCTTGCTCGAAGCCACCGTGGCCGCTTACGAGCGCTCGCTGCGGATGAACGAGAACCAGTACCGCGCCGGCGTCGCCGGCCCGGACGCCGTCGCCCAGGCACGTACCCAGCTCAAGAGCACCCAGGCCGACCTGATCGACCTGGCCTGGCAGCGCGCCCAGTATGAAAATGCCATCGCCGTGCTCATGGGCAAGGCGCCGGCCGAGTTCTCGCTGGCCGCCAGCAACGATATCCCTGCGCTGCCGCCGATCCCGGTGAGCTTGCCGTCGCAGTTGCTGGAGCGTCGTCCGGATATCGCCTCGGCCGAACGCAAGGTCATGGCCGCCAACTCGAGCATCGGCGTCTCGCGCGCGGCCTATTTCCCCGATCTGTCGTTGAGCATGAATGGCGGCTATTCGAGCAGCAGCTTCAACAACTGGATCGAGCTGCCGAATCGCTACTGGTCGGTGGGGCCACAACTGGCATTGACCCTGTTCGACGCTGGCAAGCGTAGCGCCGAGGTGGACCGCACCGTGGCGGTCTACGACCAGACCGTAGCGCAGTATCGCCAGACGGTGCTCGATGGCTTCAAGGAGGTCGAGAACTACCTGGTGCAGTTGAAGGTGTATGCCGACGAAGCGGTGGTACGCCAGGAAGCGCTGGATGCTGCCCGTGAATCGTTGCGCCTGACCGAGAACCAGTACCGTGCCGGATTGATCGGCTATCTGGATGTGGTGAACGTGCAGACCACGGCGCTGAGCAACGAACGCAGTGTGCTGAATCTGCTGCAGGGGCGCCTGGTGGCCAGCGTGCAGTTGATCGCGGCATTGGGCGGCGGCTGGGAAGCGGGGCCGGCGTTCGCAGAGGCTGACAAACAGTAAGGTTGCAGTGCCGGCGTTATCGCGGGGCAAGCCCGCGATAACGCCGGCACCGTGCGTAACCGACCGCTGGATCTTCCACCCTGTAGTCCCCGCAAAATCCCGTGCCTTTCCTCCCTGTTCGCGTAAAATCCTCCGCCTTTTCCGGGCCCTTCCTCGCCCTCTGCCGGAACTTGAAATGCTGACAGGTAGCTACTCCTCTTCGCTGGTGTTGATCTCGCTGTGCGTGGCCATCCTGGCGTCCTACACCGCACTCGACCTCGCAGGCCGCATCGCCACCGCCAAGGGACGCGCGGTGTATCTGTGGATGGGCGGCGGGGCGCTGGCGATGGGAATCGGCATCTGGTCGATGCATTTCATCGGCATGTTGGCCTTCGAGTTGCCCATCGAGCTGGGCTACGACCTGGGCTTGACCGCGTTGTCACTGCTGATCGCCGTGTTATCTGCAGGCTTTGCCTTGTGGTTGGTCAGCCAGCCGCGGTTGAGTTGCCCGCAGGTGGGCTCGGGTGCGCTGTTCATGGGCACCGGGATTGCCTGCATGCACTACACCGGCATGGCTGCCTTGCAGATGCTGCCCGGGATCGACTACGACCCGGCGCTGTTCGGTGCTTCGCTGGCCATCGCCGTGGGCGCCTCGGCGGCAGCCTTATGGATTGCCTTCCGCCTGCGCAGGCAGACGCCGTACGTTCGGCAGATCCGCGGTGCCGCAGCGGTGCTGATGGGGGTTGCCATCGTCGGCATGCACTACACCGGCATGGCGGCGGCCAACTTCCCCGAGGGTAGTTACTGCGGTGCGCTGGTCGGCGGGTTGTCTGGCGACTGGCTGGACTATGCAGTACTGATCACCACCCTGGCGGTGCTGGCGGTGGCCTTGCTGACGTCGGTGCTGGACGCGCGCCTCGAATCCCGCACCGCGGAACTTGCGCGCTCATTGACCCAGGCCAACCAGGAGCTGACGCAACTGGCCCTGCACGACACCCTGACCGGGCTGCCGAACCGCACCTTGCTGGCCGACCGTATCGAGCAGGCCATGGCCAAGGTGGCAGAGCAAGGTGGTTGCTTTGCGCTGATGTTCATCGACCTGGACGGGTTCAAGCCGGTCAACGATGCCTTCGGCCATCATGTTGGCGACCAGTTGCTCAAGGCGGTGGCTGCGCGGCTGCGTGGACATCTGCATAGCCAGGACACCTTGGCGCGGATTGGTGGTGACGAGTTCGTCCTGCTGGTCGAGTTGCAGGAACCGGACGATGCTGTGGGCGTGGCGGACAAACAGGTCAACCTGGTAGCCAGGCCATTTCGTGTTGCAGAGCACGACCTGCAATTGTCGGCAAGCCTGGGTATCGTGCTCTACCCGGGTAATGGCCAGGACCAGCACGAACTGCTGCGCAATGCCGATGCGGCCATGTATCACGCCAAGAGCGCGGGCAAGAACGGCTACAGTTTTTTCGACACCTCGATGAACAGTAACGCCCGCCAGCAGCTGCAATTGCTGCAGGACCTGCGCGCGGCGCTCGAGCATGACCAGTTCCGGCTGTATTACCAACCCAAGTTCGAAGCGCACCAATGTACGCCGATCGGTGCCGAGGCCTTGTTGCGTTGGGAGCACCCGCAGCAAGGGCTGTTGCTGCCGGACCGTTTCATCGGCCTGGCGGAGAAGACCGGCCTGATCATCCCCATCGGCGAATGGGTGCTGGGCGAAGCCTGCCGGCAGATGCGCCTGTGGCTGGATCAGGGCCATGGACATTGGCGCATCGCGGTGAACCTGTCGGCCATCCAGTTCTGCCATTCAGGGTTGGTTGACAGTGTCTCGCGAGCCTTGGCCGACAACGGCCTGCCGGCCAACCGCCTGACCCTGGAAATCACCGAAACCACCGCCATGCGCGATGCCGATGCCAGCCTGACGGTGTTGCAGCGCTTGTCGGACATGGGCGTCGATCTGTCAATCGACGACTTCGGGACGGGCTATTCCAGCCTGATGTACCTCAAACGCCTGCCGGCGAACGAGCTGAAGATCGACCGCGGTTTTGTCCGCGACCTCGAGCATGACAGCGACGATGCCGCGATCGTTTCGGCGATCGTTGCGTTGGGGCAGGCATTGGGTTTGCGGATCGTTGCCGAGGGCGTTGAAACCGATCGTCAGCAGGACTTCCTGACCCGCCTGGGCTGCGATTCGCTGCAGGGCTACTTGCTGGGTCAGCCGGTACCGGCCGAGCAGTTCATGCAACGGCTGACGCAGGGCGAGAACGGCTAACCCGCGTCGCGCAGGGTAGGGAAGGGGTTGAAGGCGTCCATCTCGGCTTCGACTGCCTCGATGATGCGCTCCACATCTGCCGCGGCCATGATCGCGGCGCAGGGAATGCCGGCGATGGCCAGCAGGGTTTCGCCAGTGGCCCGGTCGAACAAGCGCGCGACCATGCTGCGTGGTGCATCCATGCTGGCCTCGAAGCCCAGCGGGTGGAAATGCCAGCGCATCACCTGGCAGGCGTTGGGGAACGTCATCTTGTTCATGCCAGCCTCCATTTCCGGGTGTTCGGGCGTCTGGTCGCTGAACCCTGTGCCTGGCCTTGTCGTGAAGGGCAGGGGGGACAGCGAAACTTAAACATAGCAGCTACGGCGCCAGTGTCGCGCAGCGAAGATGACAAATCGGCGAATGCATGACACAGGTCACATCCACGTGGCTCCGGCAAATCACGGGCGTCCATGGGGGCAAACGTTTTCCGCGTGGCTTGGCGAGCAACGGGTGCGAACCTGACCGACCTGCGCTTTCGGACCAGCGGTCAACTGAGCAGGCCGGCGGCGATATTGATGGTGAAACCCAGGATCGCGGTGTTGAACACGAAACTGACCAGGGAGTGGGCCAGCACCACCCGGCGCATGGCTCGGCTGGCCACGC
This sequence comes from Pseudomonas sp. RW10S2, assembly GCF_014268985.1. Classification (NCBI taxonomy): domain Bacteria; kingdom Pseudomonadati; phylum Pseudomonadota; class Gammaproteobacteria; order Pseudomonadales; family Pseudomonadaceae; genus Pseudomonas; species Pseudomonas sp. RW10S2. The sequence goes on from NZ_JABWRO010000016.1 coordinate 38,864, forward strand.
CTATGTCCGAGGTCTGGACCGCGACACTGAGGGTGAAGGAGAAATAGTGGAAGTCCCAGTAATCGGGGTTGCGTTCGCCATCGGCGAAGCGCAGAGGGGGCTCCTTGTGGCTGTCGGTGTAGAACAGCCGCGCGTAGTGCAGGCTGAAGATACAGCCGATCAACAGCCAGGATCCGGCCACGGTCAGGCCGGTATACAGGTAGTGCAGGGCCTGCGCGCTGCCGTGCAGGCCGCGACTGGACGCCAGTTGGAGGGTCACGGCGACCAGGCTGGCAATGGCTGCAATGCAGACGGTGAACAGGACCAGGCCTGCGTTTTCGTCCTCGACATTGGCGACCTTGCGCACGGTTTGGGATGTAGCGCGCCAGGTCAGCCACAGCACCAGCGTTAGGTACAGCCAGACACCGAGGTTCCAGCCTGCGAGAAAACGCTGCGTCCAGTCGTCTGCGGGGATCAGCCAGCCGCCGAGCAGGCCAACAAGCGTGGCAAGGGTCAGGCGTGGGTGGGTTCGGGTCAGGCGGTGGAAAGCCATGGGCGCTCGGCGGTAGTCTGGGTTGTCTTCCACTTTAGCCTGCACCAGGTGGTGTTGTGTCGCCGCGCGTTCGATCCGTGGTCGATCATCAGGTACCATCCGCGTTCGCCATCGATAAAAGCCTTGTGTATCAAGGTGATGACTCGTTTCACGCTACAGGATCCACGTTTTGACCGATTCCCTGCACAATCCCTTGCTGCAGTACCTGGCACGCCTGGCGCCCTCCAGCCAGTTGACCATGCGCTATATCCTCCAGGATGCCGCCGACCGGCTGGGGTTCGCCGATTGCGACATCGCCGCGGTGCCCTGGCACCTGATCGAACCTGGCCACGTCATTGCCCTGGTGGCAGCCTTGCGTGCCGATGGTTTTGCACCCAATACCTCTTCGCTGTACGTCAACGCGGTGCGCGGGGTGATGAATGAGGCCTGGCGCCAGGGGCTGATCGACCACGAGCATCTACTCAGGATTCGCGAGGTCAAGCCTGCGAGCGGCACGCGCCTGCCACCTGGGCGCAACCTGCGACGCAGCCTGATCCGTGAGCTGATGGAAGTCTGCGCTGCCGATCCGCGGCCGCAAGGTGTGCGCGATGCGGCGATCATCGCCTTGCTGTACGGCACCGGGATGCGCAAGTCCGAGTCGGTGGACATCGACTTGTGCGATGTCGACTTCCACGAACACAGCCTGCAGGTGCTGGGCAAGGGCAATCGGCAACTGGTCAAGTACGCCCCGGCCTGGGCCTTCGACAAGCTGCAGGCCTGGCTCGACCTGCGCCGCGCGCAGTTGCCGGAGGGCGCGGCGGACGATCCCTTCCTCTTCAACCGGATTCGCCGGGGCAGCCATATCACCCGTGCGCGCATCACCAAGCATGCGATCTACTACATCGCCCGCCAGCGTGGCGCGCAGGTGGGGGCGAAGATCATGCCGCACGATTTTCGCAGGGCGTTCATTACCCGGGTGATCGAGGAGCACGACCTGTCGATTGCCCAGAAGCTTGCCCACCATGTGAACATCCAGACCACCGCAGGGTACGACCGACGTGACGACAACGAGCGGCGGCGGGCGGTGGAGCGCTTCGACTATTGAGATCGGCGTTGTGCCCCGCTCAATGAATGCTCGAGGCCAACTCGAAGATCGGCATGTACATCAGGATCACGATCAGCCCGATCAGCAGCCCGATGAAGGTCATCAGCAGTGGTTCGAACAAGCGCACGAACCACTCGACCCAACGACCGATCTCCTGGTCATGGAAATCGGCGCAACGTTCGAGCATCTGCCCCAGGTTCCCTGATTGCTCCCCCGCCCGCAGCAGACGCAGCGACACCGGCGTGACCAGCCCGCCAGCCTCCAGCGCCGCCGACAAGGCTAGCCCTTCGCCCACCTGCCGCGCCGCACGCTCCAGCCCTTCGCCTGCAACGCTGCCGAGCAGTCCGCGCGCCATCCCCATTGCGGTCAGGATCGGAATGCCACCCTGCAGCAGGATCCCCAGCGAACGATAGAACCTCGCCAGCTCGTACATCAGCAAGCGCTGGTGCAAGGCCGGCAGGCGCTGCAGTTGGCGGTTGGCAACGCGGCGCACACGCGGGTGGCGGCGCAGCAGCACCAGGGTGAGGATGCCTGTCAGTGTGCCGAGCCCCAAGGGCAGTTGCTGGGCATGTAGAAACAGGCCGACCTTCATCAGCACCCGCGACAGCCACGGAAGTTCACTGCCCATGCCCTCGAACACCAGGCTGAAGCGCGGCACCACATAGCCGAGCAGAAACAATACGACCCCCCCGCCGACCAACAACAGCAACAAGGGATAGACCGACGCGCCCACAAGCTTCTGGCGCACCAGGTCCAGGCGCTGGCGATAGCTGATATAGCGGCCGAGGGCATCACCCAGGGCTCCGGTGCGCTCGCTGGATTGCACCAGCGCCACATAGAGCCCGGGGAAGATCCGGGGCTGCTGGGCCAGCGCCTGGGACAGCGAACGGCCTTCGTACAGCTGGCTCACCAGTTGGCCAAGCACCTTGCGCGCCGGGGCGTTCGGCGCCTTTTGCGCCAGGCTTTCCAGGGCGTCGATCAGGGGCAGGCCGGCGTCGAGCAGAGTCCCCAGCTCCTGGCTGAACAGCACCAGGTCGAAGGGCTGAGCGCGCCGCCAGTTGCCATGCGACCAGGACAACCCCTGGCGTTGCAGGCTCACTACCCGCAGCCCCTGGTCCTGAACCTGGCGCCGGGCATGCTCGGCATCCTCAGCTTCGACCTGCATTTGCACGATACCCTGCCTGCCGAGGGCCTTGAGGCTGTAGCGCATGGCGAATGCCCTCACTGCCAACTGGTGACTTCGGCGTTTTCGCCGTCACCACCGGGCTGGCCGTCCTTGCCCATCGACAGCAGATCGTACTCGCCACCGTTCTCACCCGGCTGACGATAGATGTAAGGGCGGCCCCAAGGGTCCTGGGGCACGGCCTTCTGCAGATAAGGGCCGGACCAGCGCGCCTCGCCACCGGGGGCGGTGACCAGCGCCTGCAAACCCTGCTCGCTGCTGGGGTAGTGGCCCACCTCGAGGCGGTACAGGTCCAGTGCCTTGCCCAGCCCTTCGATCTGCGCCCGGGCAACCTTGGCTTCGGAGCGGCCGAGCTGGCTGAAGTACTTGGGCGCGACGATGCCGGCCAGCAGGCCGAGCACCACCAGCACCACCAGAAGTTCGAGCAGGGTGAAACCACGTTGTGTGCGAATGCGGCGCTGCATGGCGATGCCCTCCGATGCGTGTACAGGCCCCCATGCAACAGCCGTGCACGTCTGCCTTGCGGCCTTGTGGCATGCGGCTCAGGCAAGCGGCACGCTGCTTGCGTGAGAGCTGCAGGGCCCAGGTTTTTCGGGGCATTTCCCCCACATCGGGGGGCACGGCGGGGAGACGAGCGACATGCGTGGACTCATCCTTGGCTTGATCGGGCTGCTGGCAGGTGCGGCCCAGGCTGACGTGTACATCTCCATCGGCGCGGGTGGCACCTACGTGCTGTCCAACGTGCATCGACCGGGGCGCCAGTATGAGCGGGTCATCAGCGAGACCCGCCCCCAGGCCGGCCCTCTGGAGGCGCAACTGTTGAGTGGGCGCCCCTACGCTGACCTGGTAGCGGATGCGGCCCGCCTGCATGAAGTGCCCCAGGCGTTGCTGCATGCCGTGATCAAGGCCGAGTCCGGCTACAACCCCAAGGCCCGCTCGGCCAAGGGGGCTGCCGGATTGATGCAATTGATGCCCGATACCGCCCGGGAGATGGGGGTCAAGGACGTCCTCGACCCCAAAGACAATGTGCAGGGCGGGGCGCGCTACCTGAAGCGCATGCTCAGGCTGTTCGACAACGACATCACCCTGGCCGTGGCAGCCTACAACGCCGGGCCCGACGCGGTGATCAGCCGTGGTCGCGTGGTGCCGCCCTTTGCCGAAACCCGGCGCTATGTGCCCAACGTGCTGCGCGACTACCGGCGCCTGCAGGGGCTCGCCGAGGGTGGGGCGTGGTGAGCGGTGGATCAGTGCGCGATGACGGAGGGCACTTCGCCGCCCAGCGAAAAGCGATAGCCAATGTCGATATCGGGGGCTGGCCGGTGGCAGTGGGTGCGACTGAGCAGGAACTCGAACGCCGGCTCGTACAGCCCGTCACGTACTACTGCGCCGGCAAGGACCTCGACCTGGTACCAGCCGTTGTCGAGTTCGATCATCGGTCGGCCCGGCACCTGGTAGCGGGCCATGAAGTCGCCAAGGGTCTTGTTGGTGAAGTGCTGCAGCATGCGCCAGGTGAACAGCATCAGCGCGTGGTTCTCCACGTGCAGCACGTAGCCTGCGCGGCGGTGTGCCACGCGACTGCCGGCTTCGAGCAGGGCCGGGGTTCGTTCGTCGAGGCTGAAGATGATGCGGTAGGGCAGGTTATCGATGCCTGCCAGGGGCAGTACCACGCCTTCGAGCACGGCGCGGTCGCCGCTGTCGGTGTCGGTGCGGGGGTGGGTGAATTCGTGGGCAAGGTCGTCGGGTAGCGCGTTGTCATCCTTGAAACGCGCCAGTCGCTGGATGTCGCCGACGAGGAAATAGTCGACCAGGTCGTTCAGGACTTCGCTGAATTCGTAGCGCATCGGATTTTCCTTGTTCTATGTGCGCTGGCGGGTAAACAGAATGTAGCGGATGCCGTGAGGGCTGTCGCCTCTGCCGGCAGTCCGCTGTGATCAATGGCGTTGGGCGATCTGGATCAGGTTGCCACAGGTATCGTCGAACACCGCCACGGTGACAGGCCCCATTGGCGTAGGCGGCTGGGTGAACTGCACGCCGCCGGCGCACAGGCGCGTGTACTCGGCCTGGATGTCACGCACGGCGAAGGAGGTGGCCGGGATGCCGTCGGCCTTGAGCGCGGCCTTGTAGGTTTTGGCAGCCGGATGGGCATCGGGCTCGAGCAGCAGCTCGACACCATTGGGGTCGTTGGGGGAGGTGAGGGTGAGCCAGCGGTGCTGGCCCATCGGAATGTCGTGTTTGGGCTGGAAACCCAGAACGTGATGATAGAAAGCCAGAGCCTTGGCCTGGTCGTCGACGAGGATGCTGGTGACTACGATCTTCATAGGCTGCACCGTTCCTGAGGGTCGTAGCGTTAAGTAAAGACGCTGCGCGCCATTTGACCAGTCTGATGGCGGGGCGAGGCACCCTTGATCCTATCTGCAGGAGCGGGGGGGCGGAGCTCCGACTTGACCCGCGATGGGGCGCGCAGCGGCCCCATGCATCCGCCTCACTGCGGCGACCCGAACAATGCCGTCCAGTAGATCCCCGCATCGCTCGTGGGATCTACGGCATAGGCTGCGCCCAATTCGCGGTAATCCGGGTTCATCAGCGTTGCGCAGTGGCCAGGGCTGGCCAGCCAGCCATCGACCACCTTGCGTGGCGTATCGCGGCCGGCAGCGATGTTTTCGCCGATCTGCTGATACAGATAGCCGGCAAGCTCGGCCCGATCACCCGGCGTGCGGCCGTCGCGGTCGATGTGGTCGAAGAAGTTCTGGTTGGCCATCGCCCGCGTGTGGTTGGCGGCGACACCGGCCAGCGTGGTATTCCAGCTCAGGGCCGCTGCTGCTGCGAAAGGCTGCCCACCGCATTGGCGCGGTATCTTGCGCGCGGCGTTGACCTCCTGCAGCAGTTTCTGGCCTTCGGCTTGCCAGTCGCCGAGGCGCCCGCTGAGCAGCGGGCGTGCCAGCACGATGCGCCAGTCGCGGCCTTCCTGGCTGACACCGATATCCACGAACTGCGGGTCGAGCACCACCTGGCAGAAGCTTTCTTCGATGGCGCTCATCGCCGCCTTGGCATCCCGTGGCCCAGACAAGCTGATGGCCTGGACATTGACCATGGGGTAGGCGGCACGGGTCATGGCCTGCTGCAGGTCGCGGGTGCCTTCCGGCGACAGCGCCAGGCGGGTGTCGCTATTGAGCGGCGGCAACTCCAGCGAACCTGCGTCGCCGCAGCGCTGGGCCTGGCTGCGGTAGGCATTGATCGACTCGATCAGTTGCGCTTCGTCGCCGCTGATCGCCAGGGCACTGGTGGAAATGACCAGGCCGAGTGACAGGGCGCCAAGGCAGGCAACAGATGACAGGACGCGCATCAAGAATCTCCCTATGACTGGCAGCGACCTCGTGTTGGCGCTGCCCATCCTACACAAGCTGCAGGCTTTTGGCCTCGTCTTGTGAGTTGCAGTAAACCACCGACAACCGATTGTTGCGGCAAAAGAGGCAGTAGACCGGCGAAGGGCGAAAAAGTGCAATTGATTGGAAATAATTCGCAATATCCATTATAAACACGACTCAATCGCAATAATGCATGCCAGGAAGGCGCTCCATTCACTTCATCGGGAGCCTTTCATGGCACGTTCCTGTCCTTTTCGTCCGACCCTGCTCGCCCTCTGCTGTTCCCTTGGCATAGCCGCCCATGCCGCTGATGCGCCGCTGGAGCTCGACGCCACCGCGATCAACGCCGATGCCGTCAAGGCGCCTCGCACCCAGTTGCCGGAGGCCTTCGCAGGTGGGCAGGTGGCTCGTGGCGGGCAGATGGGCGTGCTGGGCAACCAGGACATGATGGACGTGCCGTTCACCATGACCAGCTACACCTCGCAGTTGATCGAGGATCAACAGGCCGAGGATATTGGTGATGTGCTGCTCAATGACCCCTCGGTGCGCCAGTCGTTCGGCTTTGGCAACCAGTCCCAGGTCTTCGTGATCCGCGGCCTGCCGTTGAGCGGCGACGACGTGTCGTTCAATGGCCTGTACGGCGTGCTGCCACGGCAGATGATCTCCACCGACGCGGTAGAGCGGGTCGAGCTGTTCAAGGGCCCCAATGCGTTCCTCAACGGCGCCAGCCCCACTGGCACCGGCCTTGGTGGCAACGTCAACCTGCAGCCCAAGCGCGCCGGCGACACGCCGACTCGCCGTTATACCCAGGACATCAGCAGCGATGGGCGCATCGGCGAACACCTGGACATCGGCCAGCGTTTCGGTGAAGACAACCGTTTCGGCGCGCGCCTGAACCTGTCCCAGCGTGAAGGCGAAACCGCCGTGGACGACCAGGACCAACGCAGCAAACTGTTCGTTGCAGGCCTGGACTATCGTGGTGACCAACTGCGCCTGTCGGCCGACATCGGTTACCAGAAGCAGCGCGTCAATCACCTGCGCAATTCGGTGCGCCTGGGCTCGGCGGTGACCAGCATCCCGCGTGCTCCGAGCGCCGATCACAACTACGGCCAGGATTGGTCGTGGACCGAGACCGAGGATACCTTCGGCATGCTGCGCGGCGACTACGACTTCAACGAGAACTGGAGCGGCTACATCAGCGGGGGCGTCAAGCACACCCGCGAGAACGGTTTCTATGGCACGCCGGTCCTCACCAACGCTGCCACGGGCGCCGCGACCATCGGTGGTTCGCAGATCCCGCACAACGAAGACAACACCAGCCTGATGGCCGGGATCAATGGCCGCTTCCAGACGGGCCCGGTGAGCCACCAGTTGAATCTCGGCGCCGCGAGCATCTGGACCCAGCAGGAAAACGCCTACGTCTTCTACAGCTCGCAGAACACGAATATCTACAACACCAGCCCACTGCCCAAACCGACAACGCCTACGCTGGTCGGCGGCATGCTCGACGACCCAGGTGTGACCGGCAAGACCCGCAACCGCAGCCTGGCGCTGTCCGATACCGTGGGGCTGTTCGACGACACGCTGCTGCTCACCGCTGGCGTACGCCGCCAGCAACTGCGTGTCGAAGGCTATGCCTACCGCGGCACGGGTGTGGACGCCGGGCGTACTGCGTTCTACGACGAAGCGGTCACCACACCAGTGTATGGCATCGTCTACAAGCTCAACCCGTCGGTCTCGTTGTACGCCAACAGCATCCAGGGCCTGGCCCAGGGCGCCACGGCGTCGGGCCAGGTGGTCAACGTCGGTGAGGTGTTCCCACCGGCCAAGACCAAGCAGATCGAGGCGGGCATCAAGTTCGACCGCCAGACCTACGGTGCCAACCTGGCGCTGTTCCGTATCGAGCGGCCCACCGATGGCTACGTGCAGGGCAACCTCTATGTGCAGGACGGCGAGCAGGTCAACAAGGGGATCGAGCTCAGCGGATTTGGCGAGCCGGTGCCGGGCCTGCGCCTGATGGCCGGTGGCACGCGCATGGACACGGAGCTGAAGAACACCCAGAACGGCACCAACGATGGCAACAAAGCGGTGGGGGTCCCGACCTTCCAGCTCAATGCCAGCGTCGACTGGGATGTGCCTGGGCTCGACGGCGTGGCGCTCAATGCCCGCATGCTGCGCACCGGCGGGCAGTACGCCAACCCGGCCAACACCCTCAGCCTGCCGACCTGGAACCGCTTCGACGTGGGCGCGCGCTATCGCCTCAAGGTGCAGGAAAAAGACATCACCTTGCGCATGAACGTCGAAAACCTGACCGACAAGAACTATTGGGCCTCGGCCAACGGCGGTTACCTGACCCAGGGCGACCCACGGCTGGTCAAGTTCTCCGGGACCATCGATTTCTGATGGCCCGTCGCCTCGCTATCGCGCCAGTGCCTGGTTGGGCTTGTAGAAGATGAAATGCGTGGTCTGCGCTGTGCGCCGATAGGCCTTGGCCCAATCTGGCCGCACAGTGCGATCATGGAAGTACAGCGCCCCCGCGGTGCTGTCCTGCAGCTGCTGGTTCAATGCCTTGCGCGCGATTTCCTTGGCGACCTCGTAGCGCTCCTTTTCCTCGACCTGGTCAGGGCGCCCGTCACACCACCAGGAGAACTGGCAGCTCTTGCTCTCGACGCCTTGCTTGACCACGCCGCAGATGGTGTCGGGGAAGCCGTCCTTGCCCAGGCGGTTGAGCACTACACTGGCCACTGCGCTCATGTCTTGCTCGTCAGCGCCCTTGGCCTCCCAGTAGAGGGTGCGGGCAAGGCAGGTGATGCTGTCGTCCAGCGGCGCTTGCCCGGCCGGATCCACGGCCTGCACCTCGGTGGGGGTGATCTTCTCCGGCGCCTTGGGTGGCGGGGAGTCGTTTACCACTTTCTGTTCCAGCGCCTGGGCCTTGTCTTCAGCGACTGCGGCCTTGGCGCTGTCGGCGGCATGCAACGGGCCTGCGGGCAGGGCCAGGAACAGGCTGATGACCATCCACGGGTGGCGCATGATCGGGCTTCCGCGTCAGTGAGCTGATTACATTCTAGCCAGTGGTTTCAACTTAGCGTGAGGCTCAGCATCAATGGCAGGGTGACGGCTGCGGCGACGGTCTGCAAGGCGATGATGGTCGCCATCAGCGGCGCATTGCCCCCCATCTGCCGGGCCATGACGTAGGACGATGATGCGGTGGGCAGCGCCTGGAACAGCACGGCCACCACGGCGGCCTGGCCGCTGAGACCGAGCAGGCGACACAGGCCGAAGGTGGTCAGTGGCATGACCAGGAACTTGAACGCCGAGGCGGCCACCAGGGGCTTGACCTGCTGGCCCATCCGCGCGCCGCCCAATGCCGCTCCGACGCACAGCAAGCCGAGGGGCAGGGCGGCCTGGCCAAGGGCCTTGACCGTCGGCTCCAGCCCCGCCGGCAGGCCAAGCCCGGTGACCCGCAGCAGCAGGCCACCCGCGCAACCTACGATCAACGGATTGGCGAAGATCGCCCGCAGCACGGTCAGTGGCGAGCTGTGGCGAGCACTGAAACGGGCGAATACCAGTACGCAAAGCAGATTGACCAGCGGCACGATCGCCGCGTTGGCCACGGCCGCCAGGGCGATGCCGGCGCTGCCGTAGATGCCCGCCGCCAGGGTCGCGCCAATGTAGTTGTTGAAGCGTATGCCACCCTGGAACACCGAGGTGAAATCAGCACCATCGTGGGCTGCCGCGCCCTGGTAGAGCACCAGCAGCAGCGCGCCTGCGAGGGTCGAGAGCATCAGCACCCCAACCATGCCCAACACCGGTACTCCATCCAGGTTGGCGGTGGCCAGGCCATGCAGGAACAGTGAGGGCAGCAGCACGTAGTAGCTCAGGCGCTCGGCGCCGGGCCAGAAACCCTCCGCGAGAAAACCGCGCACCCGCAACAGAGTGCCCAGGGCGATCAGCAGGATGATGGGCACCAGGGTGGTGAGGAGCAGAGGCAGCATGGTCGCGGTTCCGTGGTCGGGTACCGGCACAGGTTAGCGAGGTGAGTCAGCAGAAAAAAACGTTGTTTTCTGCATTCACCGTTGAGAAAAACTGCATGGTCGTAAGCAGTTGCCTGATCAACTGCCCAGGGCGGTCCTGAGTACCGCGCTCAGGTGACGGCGCTGGCTCTTTTCATGTTCCAGCAACACCACGTGGCGGCTCAGTTGCGGCTCACCAAAAGGCAGCACCGTGGCGGGCGGCAGCCGTTGCAGGTCGTCGTCGCTCATCGGGATGATCGCCACCCCGAGGCCCATTGCAGCCATGCGTGCCAGGGCTTCCTGGCTGTCCAGCTCCATCTGCTCGCTGACCTGCAAATGCTGGCGACGCAGTTCCTGTTCGATCTGCCGACCGGCCCAGGCGCGTTTGTCGAAGCGCAGGAACGGCTGGTTGGCGAGCAGTTGCGCCAGGCTTTGCCCGGCCAGGTCGGGGCTGGCGACGGCCCAGAAACGGTCGGAGAACAGCGGGCTGAACTGCAGGCTCTGCGGGTAGGGGCTGACCGGTTCGGTGGTAATGGCGGCGTCCAGCTCACCGTCCTCGATCCGCCGCGCAAGTTCCGCGGACATGCCCGAGACCACGCTGATGTGCAGTTGCGGATGGTGCGCCTTGATCCACACCAGCGCCTTCGGCAGGCGCCGGGCGAGCACGGTATGGATCGCACCGATACGCAGGCGTCCACGCAGGCTCGGGCCGCAGGCCAGGGTATCGGCCAGCTCGTCGTAGGCGGCGAGAATGCTTTCGGCGCGCGCTACGGCCAGTTGCCCGGCTTCGGTGAGTATCACCTGGCGACGGCTGCGGTCGAACAGCGGCACTTGCAGTTCGTCTTCGAGTGTCTTGATGTGCAGGCTTACCGCCGAAGGGGTCAGGCTCAGCAGGTCGGCGGCGCGGGCGAAGGTGCCGTGGCGGGCGATGGTGACCAGGGTACGCAGGGCTTTGAGGGACACGCGACGGTTCTCCTGCACGGGAATGCCCGGCACGGTACGCGCATCGCGCCTCCTCGGGCAAGCGCCAGGCAGGTCAGTAGACCCACACCTCCACCCGGCGATTGCGCAGGCGCCCCTGTTCCAGGTCGTTGTCGGCTACCGGCAGTTCATCACCCATGCCGGTGACATCCCGGATCTCCACGCCGCTGCGCGCCAGTTCACGGCGCACGGCCATGGCGCGCAGGCGCGAGAGCAGGGCGGCGCGGCCGGGCGTTTCCTTGGGGTCGCCAAAGCCCACGAGTACCGCTTTGTCACGCAGCTTGCCGACCTGGCGCAGGTAGTCGCTGACCCGCTGCACATCGCGCAGGGCCTTGTTGTCGAGGCTGGCGCTGCCCTCCTGGAAGCGGAAGTTGACGCTCAGCCGCCGGGCCTCCGCAGCCAGGGCACGGTATTGCGCGGGCATCTCGGCCTGCACCGCGACCGGCAATGCCTTGACCTGCTGCGAGACGAAACCCTGAGCGGCAACAATGGCCTGCCCGGCAGGGCCCTGGGTGAATTCGGCCAGCGCCCTGGCCTGGTCGGTCGCTTGGGCCGGCAGGTAGAAGAACAACCGCCGCGACAGCGGATAGTCTTCGCTGGCCACGCCTGCGGCGGTTGGCAACAGGGCCGGTGCATCGCCTTCGGCGATGGCCAGCAGCTTGGCGCCATGCACTGTGGTCAGGCTGCTGAAACCGATGGCCGCGGGATCGGCCTTGACCCGTTCGGCCAAGGCATCGCCGGATTCGAAGCGTTCGGCCCGTGGCGAGAGCTCCAGTGCCCGTGGTTGCAGTACCAGCGCGCGAAAGGTTTCGAAGGTGCCGGAGCGATCGTCACGGGCGTACAGGTGAATGGGGCCGCCCGCTACACCGAGTTGTTCCCAGCGTTGGATCTGGCCGGAGAAGATCTGGGCCAGTTGCGCGGTACTCAACTGCTGCAGGCGGTTGTCGGGGTGCACCATGACCGCAACGCCGTCCAGGCCGATCACCTGCTCGCTGGCCGCGCTGCGCAGGTCGCCCAGGCGCTGCAGTCGCAGCACTTCCTGGTCGGAAATCGGGCGCGAGGCGGCGGCAAGGTCGGCTTCGCCACTGTCCAGGGCACTGAAGCCGGTGCTGGAACCATGAGCGGCGATCGTGATCAGCAATGGCTGACCCTGGGCGTCGCGGGCACGGATATAAGTCTCGTTGGGCTGTTTCCCGCGCTCGCTGCGGATGTCTTGCGCACCTTGGCTTTGCAGCAGCCCACGCACCAGCGCAGGGCCCAGCGCCGCGCCGATGGTGTTGGAGCCCTGGATACGCAGTGTGGCTGGCTCCGCCTGAGCCAGCAGGGGCAGCAGGCAGAGCAGAAGAGCGAGCGGGCGGGGCATGCCGGGATCCTTGAGGCACAGATATGTCCGGCAGATTACGACAGCGGTGTGAATGAAAAATGACGGTCAGGCGCAGGCCAGCGGTCAGAAGGTGGGCGGCGTGATCACCCAGATGACCACCGTGTCCACCTCGCCAGGGTTGCCATAGCGGTGCGGCTCCTGGCTGGGAAAACTGAAGCTGTCGCCTTCATCGAGCAGGAAGTGGCGCTCTCCCACCCACAGCTCGAAACGCCCTGACAACACATACCCGGCTTCCTCGCCTTCGTGGCTGTAGCTCTCCTGGCTGTAGGCGCCCGGCGGGAAGCGCGAATGCAGCATCTCCAGCTGGCGGTTGGGCTGCGGGGTGAGCAACTGGTCGACCACGCCATCTTCGTAATGCACGCTCAGACGGCTTTGCCTGCGCACCACGAAGCCCTGGTCCTCGGGCGCGGTGCTGGCTTCGCTGGCGAAGAACCACTGGATGGTCACCCCCAGGCTGCGGGCGATGTTGAACAGCGCCGGGATCGAGGGGTACGACAGGTTGCGTTCCAGCTGGCTGATGTAGCCAGCGGTCAACTCGCTGAGGCGGGCCAGTTCCGCCAGGGTCATGCCGCGGCGCTTGCGCAGGCCGCGGATGCGGGTGCCGAGGAACTGCGGCGCGGCGGCACCGCCTTCGGCGAGTTGCGGGACGAGGGGGCGCTGGCTCATCGAGGGTCGGTCCATCGGTAAAAACCGGGAGTATGACCAGCCTCAGAGCGACCAGGCAACCGCCAGGCCGTCATGGATTGCCTCTTCAGCGGTTCGTGGAGCCAGGCAATCGCCGATGCGCCGTACTTCGACCAGCCCGGCCAGTTCCTGGGCCAGGGTGTCGACAGGCTGGTGACCGAGGCACAGCACCAGGGTGTCGATCTGTTCGAAGATCATGGGTTCGCCACTGGCGGAGTGCTGCAAGTACACGGTGTTGTCGTCGGTGCCGTAGAGGCGGGCGTAGGGGGTGATGGGGATACCCAGGCGGTGCAGTTCGCCGGCCATCTGGTCACGCACGTAGAGCGGCAGGCTCTCGCCGCAGTGAGTGCCATTGACAGCCAGTTGCACCTGATGACCTTCGCGCACCAGGCGTTCGGCGATGCCTGGGGCGATCCAGTCGCAGCGCCAGTCCAGCACCAGCACCGAGCGCCCCAGGGCGTGCTCGTTGCGCAGCACCTGCCAGGCATCCACCACCTGCAGCTCGCCGCTGCGCTCAAATGCAGGCCAGTAGGGGGTGGCACCGGTGGCCGCGATCACCAGGTCTGGCCGTTCGCGCTCGACCAGCGCGCGGTCTACACGGGTATTGCGTACCACCTGCACCCCTGCCAGTGCCAGTTCGCGCTGCAAGTTGGTGCTGGCGCCGCCGAACTCGCTGCGCCGTGGCAGCAGTTGCGCCAGCAGCACCTGGCCGCCGAGCTGCGGGCCCGCTTCGTACAGCGTCACTTCATGGCCTCGGGCGGCGGCGACGATGGCCGCCTTCATGCCTGCCGGACCACCGCCAGCCACCAGGATACGCTTGCGCCGGGAGGCAGGTGTGACGGTGCCGTACTGCAGTTCACGACCGGTTTCCGGGTGCTGGATACAGGAGATCGGCAGGCCCCGATGGAAGTGGCCGATGCAGGCCTGGTTGCAGGCGATGCAGGCGCGCACGTCTTCGACACGGCCTTGTTCGGTCTTGGTCGGCATCTGCGGGTCGCAGATCAGCGCACGGGTCATGCCGCACACATCGGCCTGGCCACGGGCGAGAATCAGTTCGGCTTCCTGCGGCTGGTTGATACGGCCAGTGACGAACAGCGGGATGTCCAGGCGCGCCTTGAAACTACCGGCTTCGCGGGCCAGGTAGGCCGGTTCGATGGCCATCGGCGGGACGATATGCACCGCGCCACCCAGGGTCGCCGAGGTGCCGGCGACGATGTGCAGGTAATCGACCTGATTCTGCACCGCGATGGCGGCCGCCAGTGATTCGTCTTCGCTCAAGCCTTCGCTGTCACGCTCGTCGGCACTGATGCGCAGGCCGACGATGAACTGTTCGTCAGTGGCTGCACGCACCGCTGCCAGCACTTCGCGCAGAAAACGCAGGCGTGCTTCGAGGTCGCCGTTGTAGCCATCGGTACGACGGTTGACACGTGGATTGAGAAACTGCGCGGGCAGGTAACCGTGGCTGGCCACCACTTCGACGCCGTCCAGCCCGGCCTGGTGCAGGCGCCGGGCTGCACTGGCGTAGCCCTGGACGATTTCGTCGATCATGGGCTGCTCCAGGGCGCGCGGCATCACGCGAAAGCGCTCGTTGGGCACCGCCGAGGCCGAGTAGGCCACTGCCAGCAGGCCATCGGCCGATTCCATGATCTCCCGGCCGGGATGGAACAGCTGCGACAGCACCACGGTGCCGTGTGCGTGGCAGGCCTGGGCGATACGTCGGTAACCGTCGATGCAGGCATCGTCGGTGGCCATCAGCACATGCGAGGTGTAGCGCGCGCTGTCGTGAACCCCGGCGACCTGCAGCACGATCAGGCCGGCGCCGCCCTCGGCGCGGGCGCGCTGATAGGCGACGAGCTTGTCGTTGACCAGGTTGTCGGTGGGCAGGCAGGTGTCGTGACCACTGGACATGATGCGGTTCTTCAGGCGTTTGCCACGGATCTGCAAGGGTTCGAACAGGTGAGCGAAGGCAGTCGACATGCGTACGAGCTCCAGCGTGCGTTCTTGTTTTTTTTCATGGAAGTGTACCTTCAGTAAAAAATCAACTTGTTTTTTTACTTTGGCAGGACTAGCGTTCGGCTCATCCCCTCGTACTGGGATAAGCTCGTCCCCACAAGAACAACCCTGGATGACACCATGCACCCCAGCGAACGTACCCTGCGTGAGGAACTGGCCGCCTGTTATCGGCTGATTGCGCATTTCCGCATGACGGACCTGATCTTCACCCACATCTCGGTGCGCGTGCCCGGCCCCGAGCATCATTTTCTGATCAACCCCTATGGCCTGCTGTTCGAGGAAATCACCGCGTCCAACCTGGTGAAAATCGACCTGCAAGGGCGTGCCGTGGAGGCGTCGCCGTACCCGGTCAATCCGGCTGGCTTCGTCATCCACAGCGCCATCCACGGCGCACGCGAGGATGCCCAGTGCGTGTTGCACACCCACACCCGTGCCGGGTGCGCGGTGGCGGCGCTCGAGTGCGGGCTGCTGCCGGTCAACCAGATCTCCATGGAGTTCTACGGCAAGGTCGCTTACCACGACTATGAGGGTGTCGCCCTGGACATGGACGAGCAGCAGCGACTGGTCGCCGACCTCGGGGACAAGCCGGTGATGATCCTGCGCAATCATGGGCTGCTGACGGTGGGGCGCACGGCCGGCGAGGCGTTTCTGCGCATGTTCTACCTGGAGAAGGCCTGCGAGATCCAGTTGGCGGCGCAGAGTGCCGGGAAGGTGGTGCTGCCATCGCCCGAGGTCTGCGCGCACACCGAGCAGCAGTTCAATGCTCCGGCGAGGCCGCTCAAGCCCGGTGAGCTGGCGGACCCGGATGCCATGGGGCTGGCCTGGGGGGCGCTGTTGCGCTTGCTGGAGAAAGTGGCGCCGGATTATCGGGACTGACGGCAGAAGCGGCTTTTTGTAGCGAAAGGCCGCTTCTGCAAAAGACCGGTGTCGTCGGTCAATGTGCCTGGGGTTCGATCAACTGCGCCGGCGCTTGCCTGGCCTTGCCCCGGGCAACCCAGTAATACAGCACGCTGGGTACCACCAACCCGATCAGCCACGACACATCGACACCGCCCAGGTGCGCAACCATGGGCCCGGTGTACAGCTTGGTGTCAATGAAGGGCATCTGGATCAGCACGCCGATGCTGTAGACGATGATGCCGGGCCAGTTCCAGCGGCCATAGCGCCCGTCGGGATCGGCCAGGGCAGGGATGTCGTAACGCTCGCGGGTAATGAAGTAGTAGTCCACCAGGTTGACCGCGCTCCAGGGCACGAAGAAGGTCAGCAGGAACAGGATGAACGACTTGAACGCACTCAGGAACGAATGCTGACCGAGCAGGGCCACCAGCGTCGCAGCACCCACGATGCCGAGCACGAACAACAAGCGCTGCAAGCGACTGATCTGCAGGCTGCCGCGAAAACCGCTGATGATCGTGGCGATGCACATGAAGCTGCCGTAGCTGTTCAGGGTTGAGATGGTCACCTTACCGAAGGCGATGGCGAAGTACAGCAGCGCCGCGGTGGTGCCGGCGCCACCCAGGCCGACGATGTAGGCCACTTCACGCCCCGAAAACTGACCGCCGGCAATCGCTGCGGCGAACACGCCGAGGATCATCGATGCCTGGGCGCCGATCACCGAGCCCAGGCCGGCGGCGAGGAAGGTCTTGAGCGGCGACGTGTTGCTGGGCAGGTAGCGTGAATAATCGGCGACGTAGGGGCCGAAGGCGATCTGCCACGAGGCGGCCAGCGACACCGCCAACAGGAACGAGGCCCAGCTGAAGTGGCGGTTGTCGAGCAGTTGGCCGATATCGGCGAGCATCAGGATACGGCTGAACAGATAGACGAACGCAATGATCCCCAGCACGCTGGCGACACGGCCGATCCAGTGGATCACGCGGTAGCCGGCGAGGGTGGCCAGCACGATCACGCCAGCGAAGATCAGGATACCGGCACTGTCGCTGACACTGAGCAACTGGCCGATAGCCTGGCCCGACAGCACTGTGCCGGTGGCAGTGAACCCCAGGTACATCAAGCACACCAGCACCATCGGGATGGCCGCGCCATAGACGCCGAACTGCACGCGGCTGGAGATCATCTGCGGCAGCCCCAGTCGCGGCCCCTGGGCGGCGTGCAAGGCCATGACCGCTCCGCCAATCACTTGGCCCAGCAGCAGGCCGATCAGCGACCAGAACACATCACCGCCAAGCACGACGGCGAGGGCGCCGGTCACGATGGCGGTGATCTGCAGATTGGCTCCCAGCCACAGGGTGAACTGGCTGTACACGCGTCCGTGGCGTTCAGCTTCGGGAATGTAGTCGATCGAGCGCCGCTCGATCACGGGCTTGCTGGACATGTGGTGCTCCGCTGGTTTGTTGTTGTAGGGCGGGGAGGGCATCCTGAGGGATGACTCTGCTCTTATATCATCATGTATATACAAGATGGTCAATGCGCAGGCATCGACTTTTGGGATAGCGAAAAGGTCACTGCAAAACCATCCACCACTTGCATAAACAGCTGACTGTTGCGCAACCCTAGGCCGCAACTGTGCTGGTCGCTGGCGAAGGAATACCCTTATGCTGTAACGAAATATGTCGTGAATGCCTGATAGAAGGAACACCGCAATGCCAGTCAAGGACCTGCTGATCGCCCTGTTGGTGATCATTGCCTGGGGCGTCAACTTCGTGGTCATCAAGGTCGGGCTCGACGGCCTTCCGCCCATGCTGCTCGGCGCCTTGCGTTTCATGCTGGTGGCCTTTCCGGCGATCCTCTTGATCAAGCGCCCGAACCTGCCCTGGCGCTGGCTGATCGCCTATGGCGCGACCATCTCCCTCGGGCAGTTCGCCTTCCTGTTCCAGGCCATGTACAGCGGCATGCCTCCGGGGCTGGCTTCGTTGGTACTGCAATCGCAGGCGTTCTTCACCTTGGGTTTCGCTGCGCTGTTTCTGGGGGAGCGGTTGCGCCCGGCCAGTGTGCTCGGGTTGCTGGTGGCGGCCGGCGGCCTTGCGGTGATCGGCAGCGAAGACAGCAGTCATGTGCCATTGGTGGCGCTGCTGTTGACCCTGTGCGCCGGCGCCATGTGGGGCATGGGCAATATCATTACCCGGCGCTTTGGCTCGGTGGACCTGGTGGCCCTGGTGATCTGGGGCGGGTTGATCCCGCCGCTGCCGTTCCTGGCGCTGTCGTGGTGGTTGGAGGGGCCGGAGCGCATCGGTCATGCGCTGGCCAACATCGGCATGAGTTCGGTGCTGGCGTTGCTCTACCTGGCGCTGGTCGCCACCATGCTCGGCTACAGCCTGTGGAGCACATTGCTCTCGCGTCACCCGGCCGGCAAGGTCGCGCCATTTTCGCTGCTGGTGCCGGTGATCGGCCTGAGCTCCTCGGCCTGGCTGCTCGACGAGCGCCTGAGCGCCGCACAGGGTTGGGGGGCGCTGCTGGTGATGCTGGGGCTGCTGATCAATGTCTTCGGGCCCCGCCTGGGCCAACGCCTGCGAGCTGCCAGCGCGCAGTAACCTGTCGAACGCGAGGCTCTGTTAGCATCTGGGGTTTTCCAGAACCACGGAGCCGCGCCCATGATCATTTCCACTACCAGCCAGCTCGAAGGTCGCCCGATCAGCGAGTACCTCGGCGTGGTCAGCGCCGAATCGGTGCAGGGCGTCAACTTCGTGCGCGATTTCTTCGCACGCTGGCGCGACTTCTTCGGCGGTCGCTCGCAAACCCTGGAAAGCGCATTGCGCCAGGCGCGCGAGCAGGCCACCGAGGAACTGCTGGAGCGGGCACGTCGCTTGCAGGCCGATGCAGTGGTGGGCGTGGACTTCGAAATCAGCATGCCGTCCGTGCAGGGTGGGATGGTCGTGGTGTTCGCCACCGGGACGGCTGTGCGTCTTAAATAGCGGCGAGGTGCCACTGGTCGGGCAAAGGTCTTTCGTCCGGGTGGTCTGCAAATGACCGGCTAGTCTCAGTTCAACGAGCCGTGTTTCTCTGGGCAAGCAGGCTGCTTGCCGACGCGGTCGCCTTTGGAGGGGAGACAGGGTATGAGCGAGTCCTATATCGAAGACCTGAACGACGCATTCCCGATCAACAGCCAGGTACGTTGCGGCCAGACGGCCTTTCACCTGGGTTTTGCCAACATGACTCTGGACGAATCTGAGCAGCTTCAGCCGGCCCACTTGCAGCGCAGCAAGAAAGGGCGCTTCACGCCACGGGTGCCCGCCAAGAAGTCATCCTGACGACTCATTGATGCCCATCGCAGGGGCCTGCTCCGGGCATGAAAAAGCCCGGCCTTGCGGGCCGGGCTCAAGTAGCGGTGTACAACTCAGTTGAGTGGGTCGATCACCTTGACGGTCTGCTGCTCACGGGCGGCAGGCCATTCTTGTTGCAGGGTCATGAGTACGCGTTCGACGAACTGAGTGTCGGCGGCGGCCTTCTTGCCGACGTAGCCCTGGCCACGGCGGTAGACCTTGAAACGGGCGCACATGCTGTCGGGCATATGCAGGTCGGATTCGTCTTCGACGGTGTTGGCCGGCAGGCGGTCGAGGCGGACCTCGCCAGTCTGGCTGACCCACAGCAGGTGGTCGTCGAGGCTGTCCTTGCGTGCGGCGAACAGCTGAGCCAATTGGTCGATCGTAGGATTGTTGTTCAAGTTCATCATAAAGCCCCCATTACCCATTCGTTGGTGATTTTCACAGTTGGCGCCACAGCGGTGTAGCGCTCTACCAAGGCTGCTACAGCAGCATCGCAACAGGGGCTTTCTCACGCTGCCTTTTGGACAGTTTCCCTCTCCACGGACGGCCTGCGTTACCGCGCAGGCCGTCTGGAACACCCTTGCCACCGCTCCCGATCAGGGAGACGGCCTCATCATGCACAAGGCTGGGGAAGGGCGTCAATGGGTTTGTAGTGAAAATTTTTAGTCACTACATCTTGTCGGACAATCCTGCTTTTTCAGGGGAATAGCGCGCACTCAAGGTCATCCCTTTCAAGGTGTTCGCGTGCGATTGTGTGAGGGCTGGCAGGGGCTTGCCGAAAGTTTTTTAGTGCCTATGAGATCGAGCGCCGCCCGCGCGGCGC